>CAWWCX010000031.1:0-18700 GCA_963935445.1 uncultured Roseibacillus sp. | reverse complement strand
CTACAGCTACCCGGAGGTTGTGCCGGATCCTGGCAGATTGACGCCCCCATGCTTCCCTGGAGCCCGGGGGGTCAAAGGGAAAGTAGCCATTGAGGTCCTTCAGAGGAGAGAGGCGTTGGTCTTTGGGAAGGGTTCCCTCGGGAAGAACCCGGGGCCCACCCACGATCACCGGGGGAAGGAGGACAATGGAAAGGAGCAGAAAGAGTCTCTTCATGGGGCGGTCCGTAGTTGAGCCCCAAACCTTCCGGGAGGCAATGGGCAATTGAGAGCAGATCCAGGTCTGAGGGGTGCGCGGGAATGGGTGTTCATTCAGCTTGCCAAGCCATGGTGCTTCGGGAAGCCTGTCCCACCATGAAGCGTTTCCTCTGTTCCCTGCCCTGTCTGGTTTTCCTGTTTGTTGCTGTCCTCACTGGTTCGGCGCTCGCCGATAAGAAAAGGGTGGTGTTCCTCGCTGACGGCGGGAAAAACAGTAAACTTCACAATCACGTGGAAGGAAACGCCGTGCTCGCGGCGGCGCTGGAAGGCAGCGGGCTCGGCTTTGAGACTGCCCAGTTCACGGGGTGGCCCAAGGAAGCCAATGCCTTCGAGGGAGCTGATTGTATCGTGATCTTCTGCAACGGGGGCGGAGGGCATCTCGTCATGAAGCACCTCGAGCAGTTTGAAGGGCTCGTTGACAGCGGCGTGGGGCTCGTCTGCCTCCACTACGGGGTGGAGGTTCCCAAGGGCAAGGCCGGCGATATCATGCTCAAGGGGATGGGTGGTTATTTCGAGACGCACTGGTCGGTCAACCCGCACTGGGTGGCAACCATTGAGAAGCTTCCAAAGCATCCCATCACGCGTGGGGTAACGCCGTTCGTGCAGAATGACGAATGGTATTATCACATGCGTTTTGCTCCCGACATGAAGGGCGTGACTCCCATTCTCTCGGCCCATCCCCCCAAGGAGACCATGAAGCGCCCTGATGGTCCGCACTCGAACAATCCCCACGTCCGGAAATCGATGGCGGCTGGGGAGATTCAGCACATCGGCTGGGCCTTTGAGCGACCGAATGGAAAGGGTCGCGGATTCGGAACGACCGGGGGGCATTACCACGCCACGTGGGACGATGATAACTGGCGGACTCTTGTTCTCAACGCGATCACCTGGACGGCCGGGGTAGACGTTCCCGAGAAGGGGGTTTCGTCCAAGAAAAACCCCGTGAGCGGAGGTAAGAAGGAGAAAAAGTAGCCGGAGAAGCTCGAAGGGAGGAAAGAAGGAGTTGATGCGCCCGGTGCTGCTTCTCGCTCTCGCTTCCGGACTGTGCCCGGGTGCGGAACTGCGCTACAACAGGGACGTTCGTCCGATTCTCTCTGATAATTGTTTTGCCTGTCACGGGCCGGATGCCAGCAAGGCGGAGGCAGGACTGCAACTGCACGAGCGGGCTCTGGCCACCGCCCCCCTGGGTAGAGACAGGGATCGCCATGCGGTCGTGCCGGGTAAGCGACGGCAGAGTGAACTCTGGAAGCGTATAACCGCGACTGATCCGGAAGACCGGATGCCGCCCGGGGACTCCCACCTCGTCCTGACCAGGCAGGAGATCGACCTGCTTGGTCAGTGGATCGATGAGGGGGCGGAATACGAGGGGCACTGGGCGTTCGAACCGGTGGAGGAGAACGCAGGGGGATCCATTGATGCCTATGTCCGGAACCGGTTGCGAAAGGAAGGGTTGGATCTGTCGCCGCAGGCGGACAGGGCGACTTTACTGAGACGCCTGACGCAGGATCTCACCGGATTCTCTCCGATGGCTTCCGAAGTCCTCTCCTTCCTCGGGGATGATGACGCGGGAGCTTACGAGCGGGCCGTGGACCGTCTGTTGGAGTCACCTGCCCACGCCGAGCGGCTTGCGCTCGATTGGCTCGATGGCGCGCGTTACGCCGACACCAACGGCTACTCCATCGATGATCATCGGGAGATGTGGATCTGGCGTGACTGGGTCATCCATGCGTTCCTTCACAACAAACCGTTTGATGAATTCACGGTTGAGCAACTGGCGGGTGATCTTCTGCCCCGGGCGACTGAGCAGCAGCGGGTGGCCACCGGTTTCCTGCGCAACAGCATGAACACTCATGAGGGAGGTACGATTGCGGAGGAATACCGGGTCACCTACACGGCCGACAAGGTTGATACGGTTTCAACGGTCTTCATGGGCCTGACGATGAAATGCGCGCAGTGTCACGATCATAAGTATGACCCGATAACACAGAAGGAATACTACCAGCTCTTCGCCTTCTTTAATGCGTCCAGCGAACCGGGAGGGGGCGCAGTTAATGCGAATACCCGGCCGCTGATGGAAGCAGGCTCCTTGATTTGTGATCCCCAGCGGGTGAAACGGGACGTGGGCTATCGACTTGCCGAGTTGCAGCAGATGCGTCGGACCCCTGAGCCCGCAATGGCTGATCTGCGGGACGCCTGGGAACGGAAATTGCTGCCCACGCTGCAACCTGTCGAGAACGGAGGTGTTGGGGGAGCGCTGCCCGTCCTGCCGGAAAAGCCGGCTGCGAAATGGATCTGGGCTTCCGAGGACAAGCAGGCGGAGCGGGTGGACTTCCGGCGGGAGTTCGAGGCAGGCAGCGAGATCAAGTCTGCGCAAATCTGGGTAACCTGCGACGACGGGTGCACGGTATCGCTCAATGGAAAGGCAGTGGGTGAGAAGTCCGGGCACTGGAATGCGCCCCGAACATTTCCGGTCTCGCTACGGAGTGGCAAAAACGTCCTGGAAGTGGTGGGGAAGAACACGGGAGCGAGTCCGGCGGGTTTGCTCATGAGCCTCGCCTTCCGGGTGAACGGGGAAGTACGCCATGTCCTTACAGATGAGAAGTGGCAGGCGCGGCTGCCAGGAAAGCAGTGGAAGACCGCGGCTGCGGTGGGCAGGCATGGTGATGCGCCGTGGGGTCGTGTTGATGGTGGGAAGGCCCCGGCAGGCGGTGTCCTCCATGCGGCTCTGGCGAAACCGAAGGTCACCCGCAGCGACGCAGACTGGAAGACGATCAACGATGCCTTTGCCGCGGAGGAGAACAGATTCAAGATCTACATCAATCAGTTGAACCTGGAGGAAAAGGTGATTGGCAAGTCGGCGGAGACAGGGAGGGGGTCGGTCATGGTGATGGATTACAAGCCGCGCAAAACCCATATCCTCATCCGCGGGGCCTACGATCAGCATGGGGATGAAGTGAAAGCGGGGGGGCCGCGCATTCTCCCTCCGCTGGTGGGAGAAAATGGAAAAGAGCGGAGCCGCCTCGATCTGGCAAGGTGGCTGGTTGATCCGGCGCACCCCCTGACCGCGCGGGTTATTGTGAATCGTTACTGGCAGATGATCTTCGGAACCGGGATCGTGAAGACGGTGGAGGATTTTGGTGCGCAGGGCGAATTTCCCTCGCACCCGGACTTGCTGGACTGGCTGGCGCACGATTTTGTGAAACACGGATGGAATGTCCGTCGCCTCCTGAAGCAGATCGTGATGTCTGAGACGTATCAGCAAACCTCCGCGGCGACGCCGGGATTGCTTGAGAGGGATCCTTACAACCGGCTTTTGGCGAGGGCTCCGCGCTACCGGCTGGCCGCGGAGTTCGTACGCGACAGTGCTTTGTCGGCGAGTGGGTTGCTGAATCGGGATCTGGGGGGCCCCAGTGTGCATCCCTATCAACCGGATGGCCTGTGGGCGGAGGTAAGCCACTACGGCTATCCGGCTGGTTTTACCTCCCAGAAGTACCTCCCGGGGAGTGGACGGGCCAATTACCGGCGTAGCATGTATACGGCCTGGAAACGGACTTCGCCACCACCGACAATGACCATTTTTGATGCGCCCAACAGGGAGACGTGTACGGTGCGGAGGCTGAGCACGAATACGCCCCTGCAGGCCCTGGTGCTCCAGAATGATCCTCAGTTCCTCGAAGCGGCCAGGGCCCTTGGTGCGGTGATGGCGGAGCAAGGGTCGCCCGGAGAGGGAGTCGAAGAGGGCGTCCTGCGGGTCCTGGGGCGGTATCCTACCGCCACCGAGGCCAAGGTGCTCGCTGCGGCACAGGCGCGCTACCGGAAGGCCTTTCAAGGTCGGAGGGGTGATGCAGAGGATCTTCTTTCCGCCGGAGAGTGGCAGGCGGGCTCTTCTGAAAAGATCGTGGAATTAGCCTCCTGGACTCTGGTAGCAAGCACCTTGCTGAATATGGACGAGGCGATGACGAGGCAATGAAGGAGGTCAAGGGACACGCGCTGGGAGATGCAATCTCCCGGAGAGGATTTCTCGGACAAACCGGGATGGGGCTGGGAAGCATGGCCGCTACGGCCCTGTTGAGCGGGTCCGTCCGGGCCGGGAGCAACGAGGGGCGTGGAGATCTTCCCCACTTCCCGGGGAAAGCAAAGCGGGTGATCTATCTCTTCCAGTCGGGTGGACCGTCCCACATCGACCTCTTTGATCACTCCCCGGAAATTGGAAAACTGCATGGGACGGACCTGCCGGACAGCGTGCGCCAGGGGCAGCGGCTGACCGGGATGACAGCTGGCATGAAAAAGTTTCTGGTCAGCGGGCCGATTTCCCCGATGAAGCAGCGGGGGGAGTGCGGGACCTGGATGAGTGATCTTGTGCCCTACACCGCCGGTGTGGCGGACAAGATCACGATGGTGAACTCCATGTTCACGGAGGCGATCAACCATGATCCCGGTATTACCCTCATTAATACCGGATCCCAGATTCCCGGTCGGCCGAGTGTGGGATCGTGGGCGAGTTACGGATTAGGCAGCGCAAATTCCAACATGCCCGCCTACGTGGTGATGTTGTCCCAGGGCAATGGCAAGAATCCGGGGCAACCCATCTTCTCCCGGCTCTGGGGAAGCGGATTCCTGCCCTCCCGGCATCAGGGGGTATTGCTGCGGAGCGGCGACAACCCGCTTCTCTATCTGAATGACCCACCGGGCCTGGATCGCGGGACCCGGCGCCAGATGCTGGATGATCTCGCCACCCTGAACAGGGAGAGTTACGCGCGTTTTTCAGATCCTGAGATCGAAACTCGTATCGCCCAGTATGAAATGGCTTTCCGCATGCAGGTGGCCGCTCCGGAGATTGTGGATCTTTCCAGTGAACCGGAGAGTACTTTCAAGCTCTATGGGGAGAATGCCCGGGAGCCGGGAACGTTCTCCTACAACTGCCTCCTCGCGCGCAGGCTGGCTGAGCGCGATGTCCGGTTCATTCAGCTGTTTCACCGGGGCTGGGATCAGCATGGATCCCTCAAGGCTCACTTGGGAGCCCAGTGCAGGGACACGGACCAGGGTTCAGCGGCCCTAGTGCGCGATCTCGAGCAGCGCGGCCTCCTTGAGGAGACGCTTGTGATCTGGGGGGGCGAGTTCGGGCGGACGTCCTACGCCCAGGGCGGCCTTGGCAATGGGCGAGACCATCACGGGCGGTGCTTCAGTATCTGGCTGGCCGGGGGAGGGGTGAAAGGTGGTCATGTGCACGGCAGTACTGATGATTACTGCTATAACGTGGTAACCGATCCAGTTCATATCAATGACATGAACGCAACGATCCTCCATTGCCTTGGAATTGACCATGAGAGGTTCACCTTCAAGTTCCAGGGGCTTAATGCGCGCCTCACCGGTGTGGAAGAGGCCAAGGTGGTGCGGGGGCTGCTCGGCTGAGGAGGTCTTGCCTTTGCGCTCTTTCCGGATAGGAGAGACTCTGTCATGAGAAAGGTGATAGCAATTCTTGTGCATCTCGCACTTGTGCCGCTCGCACAGGGAGAAGAGCAGAAGGCGAAGAAGGTGGTCTTCTCGGCGATGGGATGTGGGCCCTACACCCTGGAGGCAGAGAGGGCTCTCGCCCGCTATGTTGCGTTGGAAAACAAGGAACAACCTGCGAGTTCTTTTCTGGTGCATTGCGGGGACATCGTCACGAGCAGGAACAAGAACTGGCCGGAGGAACGTTATTCAAATGTTGCGGGCCTGCTCAGGAGGGGAAACAGAATTCCGACGTTTATCGTTCCTGGAGATAACGAGTGGAACGACCAGGCGGATCCTGATCTGCACTGGGAATACTGGGTCAGGCACTTCCTCAGGTTTGACTCGAGCTGGGCGGCTCCGGGGGGCGGGAAAACGGAACGACAGCAGGAGCGGGAGGAGAATTTTGCGTTCGTGCTGAACGAGGTCCTTTTCATCGGGATCAATCACGTGGGAGGCCGGATTCACGACGCGGCAGAGTGGAAGACCCGTCATCATCACAACTCCCGGTGGATTGGTCGACAGTTTGCAGCCCACGGGGACAAGGTGCGATCCGCAGTTGTTTTTGCGCAGGCATCGGCCGACCGGAAGGCGCCGAGGTTTCTACCCGAATTCCGGAAGCACGCCTTGTCCTTCAGGAAGCCGGTGCTCTATCTGCATGCGGATGGGCACAAGTGGTTTGTCCGGTCCGGGGAGTGGGCTCCAAATATCGTGCATGTGCAGCTGGATGTCGTGAATGCGGAGTTCCCGCCGGTACAGGTCACTGTGACCACGGATCCTCAGAACCCCTTTTCGTTCGCCCGCCGCCTTGGTGACGAACGGTGGCAGATGAAACCGCTCCGCTCGCCCGCTCCTGCAAAGGCGGGGGATTGATATGAAGGGGTGAGGAATTGCGGGGGGCCAGGAATGCAGCTTGCTTGCCTAAAACTCAGGGACTAGACGGTCAGCATGTGCTCGCTGAGAAAAATGGTAATCCTGTTCGTATCGTTCGTCGGTGCGGCTCTCGTGTTCCTTTTTGGAGGGGCAGGGGGTGTGGAAAAGCAGGATTCACGGGGTGAGGCCAGAGCCTCGAAGGCCCCCCTGGCTACCGGGGAAGGGATTTTCAGCACGACACTGGCTCACCGTAATGAAACAATACGGGAGGGAGCCTTCCTGACCTTGTGTCGCGTGGATTCCCGGGATGGTGGATCAATTGAGCTGGCGACGAGCATGTCTTCTTCCCGGAGGATAGGCTCTCGCAGCAAAGACCTTTGAGCCTCCCGGGCGACGTCGGCGGCACCCGGTGAAACCTGAAAACAAACACCTTTTACCATGTATCAACTGAAATCACTTTTTGGCAGCCTGATCTCTGCGGCTCTCATTCTCCCGTCCACTCCGGGTATCGCGCAAATTCCCGAAGAACTGGATACCCTCCGTTTCTCGGGCCCGGACCTCACTCCCTGCCCGGCCTGCCTCTGTGCGGCTTCCACCGGAGAAGTCTTTGTCGGGGTGGATATGCTGGGATCCCTTGGAAAGGGGCCCGGAAAGGGAAAGGTCGTCCGGCTGGTCGATTCCAATGGGGATGGAAAACCCGAAGAGAGTACGGTTTTTACGGAGGTCGACAACCCAAGGGGGTTGATCGCGATTGGAAGGAAGCTTTACGTACTGCACACCGTTATTCCTGCCTCGACGGGTAAGCTGGAGGCGATGCATCTCTCAGTGTTTGAGGACAGGGACTGGAACGGCGTTGCGGACGGCGAGGGAAAGATCCTCGTTTCCAATGTGAGTCCCCCCAAGCATAACCAAGCCCGGGGTGCTGATCACACCACCAACGGAATTCGCCTTGGGATCGATGGATGGATCTACATCGCGGTGGGAGATTTCGGAATCGTTGGAGCGAAGGGAACGGATGGGACCGAGTTGACCATGCTGGGCGGCGGAGTTGTCCGCGTGCGCCCCGATGGAAGTGAGATGGAGGTTTACACGCATGGTCTGCGGAACATCTATGATGTTGCGATCGACCCGTTCATGAACATGTTCACAAGGGGGAATACCAATGACGGAGGGGGGTGGAACATCCGGTTCATTCATCAGATCCAGACGGGACAGTATGGCTACCCCATGCTGTTCAAGCACTTCACGAATGAGATTGTGCCGGCCCTTGCGGACCTGGGCGGGGGGTCGGGAACAGGAGCGCTGTTCCTGCAGGAGCCGACCTGGCCGGAAAAGTACAACAACGTACCCCTGATGTGTGACTGGGGGCGCAGTCAGTTGATCATTCACCGGGTCACCCCGGATGGCGCGAGCTTTACGCAGAAGCCCGAGAAGTTTATCCGGCTCTCCCAGATCGCGGATGTGGATGTGGATGCTTCCGGGCGTCTATATGGAGCGGCCTGGGATGGGGCAGGCTATTCGGGCAACCCCAAGAAGGGATACGTGCAGCGCTACGTGCCGAAGGGATGGAGTTACCAGCCCTTCCCGGCTCCGGCCGGTCTGCAGGACAAGGCTCTTGTGAGCCTCCTGCGTTCGGGCAGCGCGACCGCGCGCACGGCGGCCTCTCAGGAATTGCTCAATCGGCCGGTGCTTGCGAATGCGGTTTTCGCAGTGGCCCTCGATCGGAAGGCCTCCCTCGAATCCCGGGTGGCCGCCATATTTACCTACAAGCAGATGGCAGGTGCGGAGGCGAATGCCGCATTGACCGGGTTGGCAGGTGATCCGGAGGTAAGAGAGTGGGTCCTGCGCTCTCTTACCGACCGAAAGTCCCAGATGGAGGGGGTTGGTAAGAAGGTCCTGGTGGAAGCTCTGAAGGATGCGAACCCGAGGGTTCAGGTTGCTGCTGCGGTGGGACTGGGACGACTGGGTGACCCTTCGGTGGCGAAGGATCTCCTGGCAGCCGCGACAACTGGAAAGGGGGGAGAGCCGGCTGTCGCGCCCGGGCCTCCGGCGTTCGAAAGCAAGGTAATCGATAAGAACGGATCGGTGTCCATTGATGTCGACGTCTCGAAATTCAAGGAACTCTATCTCGTCGTTACGGATGGCGGGAACGGAACGAGTACGGATCATGCGGCCTGGTTTGATCCTGTCTTCGTGAATGCGGCAGGCAAGAAGGTGGACCTCAAGACCCTCAAGTGGAAATCAGCCAAGAGTGAATGGGGTCGGATCGGTTTCGGGCTGAGCGCGACCGGGGAGGTTCTCAAGACCCGTGGCGGGAAGCCTGCTCCCAAGGGGCTCGGGACGCATGCTGACTCGGTGATTGTCTATCCGGTGCCCAGAGGAGCGACACGCTTCCAGGCAAGGGGAGGTCTGGCGTCGACCTCGCAGAACGGATCGGTACAGTTCATCGTCAGTGACAGTCTGCCTGCCATGAAGGCGGGCGGCGGGAATGAGGGCCCCCATGCTGCCCCGAATCCGGGCATCCTGCTCGCTCATGTGGCGGTGAAGGCCCTCGTCGATTTGAGGGCGGCAGAGGCGTGTGTTGCGGCGGTGGGGACCGCGCAGAGTGAAGGTGCGCTCTGGGCCCTGCGGTTGATGCACGACCCCCGGGCGGTTCAGGGAATGATGGATAAATACAGTTCCGCCCCCAGCAACGAGGTTCGCCTGGGAATCGTGACCGCCCTTATCCGTCTCTTTCACAGGGAGAAGCCCTACGACGGATCCTGGTGGTGGGGGACGCGTCCCGATACGCACGGTCCCTACTACAAGTATGGCCCTTGGGAAGAATCGGACAGGATCAGGCAGTTCGTGCATGAGGCTTTTCGCAGTGCAGATCGCTCCCTTCGTGCTTCGATCGTGAAAGAGGTGGGCAGGCACCGGGTCGGCTTCAAGGGGATCAATGATGCGGTGGCAGCCAGAATTCCGATCAAGCCGGCTGATCCGACGGTTGACCTGGCCTCGATCGCAGCCAAGAAGGGCCAGATCGGCAAGATGTCGATCGAGGATGTCATGTTGACCCTGAAGAAGGCCAAGGGAGACCCGGCCAAGGGCAGGGAAGTCTTTGCCCGGCAGGGGTGTTCGGTGTGTCACACCACTGAGAAAGGACAGCCCCTGAAGGGGCCCTTCATGGGGCAGGTCGGAGCAATCCTCAGTCCGGAGCAGATTGCGGAGTCAATTCTCAAGCCCAATGCCTCCATATCGCAGGGATTTGCAACGGTGCAGGTCGACACCAAGGACAAAAAGACCTACGTGGGCTTCGTGACTGCCCAGAGTGCGGACTCGATTGAGATTCGTGACATTGCGGGCAAGGCGAACAGGATCAAGGCCAGTGATGTTTCCGGTCGGAAGGATCTGGAAATCTCCATGATGCCGGCCGGATTGGCAGATGCCCTGAGTATCGACGAGTTTGCGTCCCTGGTGGCCTTCCTGGCCTCGAAAAAGGGACAGTGAGGCGAAGAGCCTGCCGGTGGAGAGGTAAAGGGCCGTGGTGTGTCACGGTTGCGATTGACAGGTCCGCAGGGGGAACTGCAGATTGCGCAGCCTCATGCCGAAGAAGATAGCATTTTTGACCGCAGGGGGTCTGGCTCCCTGTCTTTCCTCCTCTATTGGCGGGCTGATTGAGAGATATAACGAGATTGCGCCTGATGCGGAATTGAGTGGTTATCTCAATGGCTACCAAGGGCTCCTGATGGGGCGGAGAATGTTCTTCCCGGCGGAGGTGAAGGAGAAATATGCGGCCCTCTACGGGTTTGGCGGAAGCCCGATCGGGAACAGCCGGGTAAAACTCACAAACGTGGAGGACTGTGAGAAACGTGGGCTGGTGGAGTCAGGGCAGGATCCTCTCAAGGTTGCGGCCGAACAGTTGCAGAAGGATGACATTGATATTCTGCACACTATTGGTGGAGATGACACCAATACCACTGCCGCGGATCTTGCGAAATACCTGCATGACAACGGATACGACCTGACGGTGGTCGGACTCCCGAAGACGGTCGACAATGATGTCTTTCCGATTGAACAGACCCTGGGGGCCTGGACCGCGGCCGAGCAGGGGGCGGTTTTCTTCGAGAATATCGCCAATGAGAATACGACCAGCACCCGCCACCTGATCATTCATGAAGTGATGGGTCGCCACTGCGGATGGCTCACGGGTGCAACCGCGGAAGCCTATCGCCGCCGACTCGACGATTGGGAATTCCTTCCCGGCATGAGGCTTGCGCGCGGCTGCTGGGACGTGCACGCGGTCTGGGTTCCCGAGATGGAACTGGACCTGGAGGCCGAGGTTGAGCGTCTGAACCGGGCGATGGCGGAGCATGACTGCGTCAACCTGTTCCTGAGCGAAGGTGCCGGGATGGACGCGATTATCCGTGAGAAGGAGGCGGCCGGCGAGGAGGTGCGGCGTGATGCCTTTGGGCATGCCCGCCTGGACGAGCTCAATCCAGGGAAGTGGTTCGCCGCGAAGCTCAAGGAGAAGCTCAATGCCGACAAGGTGCTGGTGCAGAAGAGCGGATACTTTGGTCGGTCCGCCGCCCCTAACGAGCGCGATCTGGACCTTATCAAGCGCAGTGCCTTTGCGGGAGCGGAGTTCGCTCTCGACGGACGCAGCGGAGTTGCCGGGTTGGACGAGGACAACGGAGGGGAGATGGCATGCATCGAGTTCCCTCGCATCAAGGGAGGGAAGCCCTTTGATATTGATGCCGCATGGTTTGAGGAGATGCTCGGACAGATCGGGCAGCCAAAAGGAGCCAGGGCGGAGGCTCACTGACGAAGAGCGCCGGGAGAGAGTCGATGCTACCCGCTTGTGCCTCGGCGGGTGGTCACGAGATGATCGACCGAAAGAACTCCGGGTGCTCGTTTTCAAGGACGGAGCGCTCCGGGATGGGATAGAAGATTTCCCGCTCCTGGGCCGCGATCCAGAATCCGGTTCTCAGCTGGAGGAAGGAGATTTTCCCAAGAACGGAGTCGAGGCTGATGGCCTTTGTGGACTTCTCCGGATTGCCCCGGATCTCGAGGATCTGTTCCTTGAGCTTGTGGGGATGAACGTTGGGAATCGGCGATGTATGAAACGGGTTGGTTTCGATCGCATTGAGGAAGTCATCAATCACGAAGTGGATCTGCGTGAACATGACTTCCGGGGCGCTCTTGGGCAGGGAAAGGTCGGTGATGTACTTTCCGAACTCAGGTGGAGGCATGTGGCTCAGGACGATGGCGCTGAAGGGGCAGATTTCCTGATAGGTCCGGATGAATCCAGGTTCGTGGGTGCGTTCGTAGGGGGCCTGCTCGAGACGGAGGACCTTACCGGACACGGATGTGATGTAGAGATCCATGAAGGCCGACAGGTCGATGTGCTCAAGAACACGGTAGCAGGAGATGAACTTGGTGCGCTTGGGGCGCCCGGCCTTGTTGGGGACGACATCCTTGAGCAATTCGTCAATCTGGAAGTAGTCGTGGCGGTAATCGTCCTGAATCTGGGCGAAGATGACCTGTCCGTTGTAGTAGCGCGAGCTGCCCACGGTATAATGTCTGCCAAATTCCTCGGGACTGAGGTTGGAGGCCACCAGGGCGTAGTTCGGCCACATGATGACGTAGAGGTGTTTCTGTATCTCGCTGATGGGGCCTATTGTTCTCCTTCCGCCTGCGCTGTCAAGAGGGGCGACGAGATTGGAGGTTGGGATGGGACAAAAATGACGCTATGGGTGCTCCCGCCCCCGGGCACGACCCCATCCGGAGCTTATGAATCGCGCTTCCCCCCTTCTCACCCTGATCTTCACGGCAGCCGGGGTGCTGGCCTGTGCACAGGAACCCGGCAACCCCTCGGGGAGTCCTTCGGTGGCGCTTGCCCGTTACACCCCGACGGTCAGGTTGATTGAAGAGAGCCTGCCCTCGGCGGCCTCCATCCAGACCTTTCAGGAGACCGGTCAGGGGTCCTTCCAGATGGGCGTGGGAAGTGCCTCGGTCATTCATGAGGACGGCTATCTCCTGACCAATGAGCATGTTCTGGTCCGGATGCGGCAGGGGCAGGTTCTTCTTCCGGGCCGTCCGCCGTTGGGGTTCCGGGTTGTTGCGAGGATGAATTCAGAGGACCTGGCGCTGATAAAGGTGGATGCCGGAGAGCCTCTCAAGGCAATCCAGCTGGGGCGGAGTGATGACCTGATGCTGGGGGAACCGGTCCTCACGATTGGAAATCCCGGTGGACTCACGCACTCGGTATCCACGGGAATCGTGAGTGGTCTGAACCGCTCCACTGCGGTAGGGGGAACCTTTCTGCCGATGATGATCCAGACCAGTGCAGCGGTCAGCGGTGGCAATTCGGGAGGCCCCCTGATCAATGCGCTGGGCTACCAGATCGGGGTAGTGACCTCCAAGAAGCTGGATGGGGAGAACATCAGCTTTGCAATCGCGGTTGACCGCGTACGGGAGATGTTCCCGGTTCTTCTCTCAGCGGAGTTGCGTTACTCCTTCCGGCTGGGGCTGGAGGTGGATATGTATGCACCGCTGGCCAGGGTGACTCTCGTCAGGAAGGGGTCTCCCGCGGAAAGGGCGGAACTCAGGGAGGGAGATGTCGTGCTGTCTGTGGACGGGAAGAAAATAAGACAGGGTTTTGATTTTCAGCTGGCATTCGTGGACCGGAAACCGGGCGAGGGAATCAAGGTTGTCGTCCGGCGGGGGGAGGAGGAAGTATCCGCGGACCTGGTGTTGGGAGAGCTGGAGTTGTCCGAACCGGTGGCCGACAAGGGCATGAAAAATGGCCTGAACTTCGAGGGCTATAACGGGCGGTGGGATGTCCTTCCGGACTTTGCGCAGCTGGAGGCTGTGACCACGGGTCAGGCAGACCTGCCGACCGAGTCAGCCTACCAGTCGGAAAATGGCGAGAATTACGGGCTGCGATTCCGGGGCTTCCTGAAAGTGCCGAGAGAGGGGCTCTACACATTTTACACCAGTTCCGACGATGGGAGCAGGCTTTCGATTGCGGGTCAGGTTGTTGTTGATAACGACGGCCTGCACGCCGTGCTCAGGAAAGGAGGCCTGATCCGATTGAAAGAGGGCCTTCATCCGGTGGAGGTATCCTTTTTCGAGCAGGGTGGAGGAGAGGAACTTGAAGTGTCGTGGGAGGGGCCGGACATACCGCAGGCGGTCATCCCCGCAGAGGCGTGGTTCCACAAGGAGTAGGATCCCAGCCTGCTCAGCTGCGGGAGATCGACTCGTCGAGATTGAGAATGAGGGATGCGACGGCTGCGAATGCCGCCAGTTCAGCCTGGTTGAGGCCGGGATCCGGTTTTCGCTCTCCACCTCCGTGGAGGTAGTCCCTTGCACGTTCGGGGTCAGCGGTGAACCCCTTGAGTCGGTCCTTGAATTCGGCGTGGAGAATACCCAGTTCCGCCCGGCCCGGATGACGGGAGGTTGCGAGACGAAAGGCGTAGGCGATGCGTTCACGCATATCGTCACCGCCCTCCCTCAGGGCGCGTTCCGCGAGTGCGCGGGCGGCCTCCACGAACTGCGGGTCATTGAGGAGAACAAGGGCCTGAAGGGGTGTATTGGTCCGCTCCCTGCGGGTGCGGCAGGCGGTCCGGCCGTCGGCCCCAAGGATACGCATGTTGGCTGCCGGAATCTGTCTTTTCCAGTAGGTGTAGAGGCTGCGCCGGTAAAGATCTTCGCCTGATCCCTGCTTGAAGGATGCGCCGGCGGAGCCGATCGCATTGCGGCCAAAGAGTTCGGCTGGCTGGTAAGGGTGAACCCCGGGTCCTCCCCGCTTGTTTACAAGGAGACCTCCTACTGCCAACGCGTGATCCCTGATGAATTCCGCCTGCAGGCGCTGACGGGGGGCCCGGGCGAGGAGGCGGTTTTCCGGATCGAGTTCGGCCAGCCGGGCTCTGCGCACGCTGGACTGGCGATACGTGGCGGAGGTCACGATCTGGCGGAGGAGGGCCTTCACGTCCCACCCGGAGTTCATGAATTCGACCGCGAGGTGATCGAGGAGAGCCTGGTGGCTGGGCCGGTCTCCCTGTGTTCCGAAGTCCTCGGAGGTGATCACGATACCAGCTCCGAAGAGCATCTGCCAGTAACGGTTTACGGCTACGCGGGCAGTGAGCGGGTTGTCCGGAGCGGTCATCCACCGCGCGAGACCCAGACGGGTGCGGGGGAATTCCTGAGGAAACGGAAGAATACTCCCGGGAGCAGAGGGCTCCACGTTTTCTCCGGGCTTGTCGTACTCGCCCCGCATCAGGACATGAGTCTTGCGGGAGGTTCCTTCATCTCCGGCGATCATGGTAAGCACGCCTGACTTTTCTATTTGCCCCTTCTCGCTGTTCAGCGTGTCCCGGGTCTTGCGGGCCCCGCCAAAGCCCGGCCACGTTGCCCGAAAATGGGCGAGACGTTTGTCGCGTTGCGCGGGCAGGGTGGTTCGAACAAAGGCGGTCGCCACGGTGGTGAATTCGATATCAAGCGGGGTCCTGCCGGTAATGGTCAGCTTCAGGGTGTGGCCGCTTTCGAAGGACGCAGGTGTCGTCAGGCCGACGATATGAGGATCCTTGGCGGGACCGACCACGATTTTGTCGGCTCCCTGAAGCTTCAGTTCCTGGCGATCACCACCTAAGACGTGCGCCTGCAGTTTCTCGATGAGGCCTGCGCGGTCTCCAGTGACCCGGAGGGCGGTGAGGGCGCCCGGCAGACTGGAGGGATCGAGGACCAGTTCATAGCGCTTCTCCTCAGGTGACGGTGCGGGGGCGGGTGCCCCGGGGTTGAGCGTGATCAGGGATTTGAACGGCGCGTCCCCGATCTTTTCACCCCGGGTCTTCTTGCGGGCGGCATCGAGCACGGTGACGGAGACGTTGTCCAGGCGCTCCGGGCAACAGTCGTTGCGGTTATAGATGAGGATGTGGTCGATGGGGAACTCGGCCCCCAGGTCGACCTCCCACCAGGCGTCTGCCTCCTCCTTGGTGCAGGAGCAGGAACCGAAGGACCCGTCCGGAGTGCCAGCGATCGCCCTGGAGGCGAGATTGTTTCCGCCGTAGTCGCTTGACTGGCTCGCCTTCCCGGCCCGAGCCACATTTCGACCGCCAGAGTAGACCTCCACCTCCGATATTGTGAGAAAGCCGGAGGAGCCCGGATTGAGGGCGATACGAATGAAACGGCCTCGAACTCCGGACTGCTCCGGGGGCGGGGCCTGTGCGTTGTTCGCGGAAATGTCCGCAAGGTTGCTGGAGATCACCCGGGGAGTTGTCCAGGTAACGGGATCCTCGATCTCGGTGTTCCACTTCTCAAAGTCCGCGGTCAGGCGGGCCGGGCTACCCTGCAGCGTTTTCTCGATGGCACGCAGTTCCGTGGTAATTGCGGCGAGGCGTTCCTCCTGGGCGGTGGAGAGAAGTCGGAGGGTCGGTGCGGTGGCGCCCTTGGTATTGCCCCGGCCCACGAGGCTGTTGAAGAAGCCGGCGAGTTCGTAGTACTCGCGCTGGGTCATGGGGTCGAACTTGTGATCGTGGCATTGTGCGCATTCCATGGTGAGACCCAGGAATGCGGTCGAAGTGGTGTTGACCCGGTCGACGAGGTATTTGATACGGTAGTCCTCGTCAATGATACCTCCTTCGTTCGAAGTTGGATTGTTGCGCAGGAAACCAGTTGCGACTTTCTGGGCATTGGAGGCGGAGGGCAGGAGGTCCCCCGCCAGTTGCCATGTGATGAAGTCCTTGTAAGGCAGGTTGTCATTGAAGGCCTGGACAACCCAGTCACGCCACGCATGGATGCTGCGGGGATGGTCTTCGAAGAGACCGTCGGTATCGCCGTAGCGCGCCACGTCCAGCCACTCGAGCGCCATGCGCTCTCCGAAGGCGGGCGAGGTGAGCAGGCGGTCCACCACGCGGTGGTATGCCTGGTCGGAATTGTCAAACAGGAAGGAGTCCAGTTCTTCGATGGTGGGGGGGAGCCCGGTAAGATCAAATGTTACCCGGCGCAGGAGTTGGGCCCGGTCGGCCGGCGGCGAGGGCTTGAGCTCGTGCTTGCTGAGGGTTTCGAGGACATACTGGTCGATTGCGTTGAGAGGCCAGGGGTGCTTGGGTGGAGAAGCGGGCGGTGCGGACCCGGGGGGGAGGAAGGCCCAGTGCCGCTCCCATCTGGCACCCTGGGCAATCCATCTGCGGATAAGCTCGATTTCACCGGGGGAGACGGTGAGCTTGGACTCGGGCGGAGGCATGAGCTCCTCGGGGTCCTCATGAGTGAGGCGATGAATGATCGCACTGGAGTCCGGTTTGCCAGCGACGATGGGAGAGCCCCCTCCGCTGAGGGCGGTCTTTGCGTCTTTCTCGAGATCCAGGCGCAGGTTGGCCTTGCGCGAGGCTGAATCCGGTCCGTGGCAGGAAAAACACCGGTCCGCGAGGATGGGGCGGATGTCCTTGTTGAACGAGACCTCCTCTGCGGAGGTGGAGAGGCTGACCCCGGCGAGAACTGCGAAAACCAGAGAGTGATGAGAGGTCATGCCAGAATAGGTTGGACCACGTCACCGTGAACGTCTGTCAGGCGGAACCGCCGGCCCTGGTGCTTAAAGGTGAGGCGCTCATGATCAATTCCCATCAGGTGCATGACGGTTGCCTGCCAGTCGTGGACGTGAACTGGATCCTTGACGATGTTGTAGCCGAACGGATCAGTCTCCCCGTGGGAAATGCCGGGTTTTATTCCGCCTCCGGCCATCCAGTAGGTGAAGCAGCGGGGATGGTGGTCCCGCCCGTTGGCAGCCTTGCCGGCTCCGCCTTGTGAGTAGGTCGTGCGTCCGAATTCTCCACCCCAGACGACCAGGGTTTCATCGAGCATGCCGCGTTGCTTGAGATCGGTGACGAGGGCTGCGCAGGCCTGATCCGTATCGTTGCATTGCTTTGGGAGTGCTCCGATGAGGCCGCCGTGCTGGTCCCAGCCGCGATGGTAGAGCTGGACAAAGCGGACACCCCGCTCGGCCAGCCGGCGGGCAAGCAGGCAATTCGCCGCGAATTTTCCCGGTTGCTGACACTCGGGCCCATAAAGATCGAGGATGTTCCCAGGCTCCTTGCTGATGTCGGTGGCTTCCGGTACGGACATCTGCATTCGGAAGGACATTTCGTATTGTGCGATTCGGGTGGCGATTTCCGGGTCGCCGAAGGTGTCCAGCTGCATTCTGTTGAGAGCCTCCATGCGCTTGATCATGCGCTTGCGTGCCTCTACGGATTCTCCCGGCTGGCTGTTGAGGTAGAGGACGGGGGTCTTCCCGCCCCGCAGTTGAACCCCCTGGTGAACACTGGGAAGGAAACCGCTGCTCCAGAGCTTGGTGTAGACCGGTTGGCTGCCCGGGCGGCCCGTCCCATTGGAAATAAGCACGCAGAAGGCCGGGAGGTTTTCATTTTCGGAGCCAAGGCCGTAGCTCATCCACGAACCCATGCTCGGGCGGCCAGGTTGCTGGTGGCCGGTCTGGAAAAACGTCACCCCGGGGTCATGGTTGATTGCCTCGGTGTGCATGGACTTCACGAAGCACAGTTCGTCGGCAACCCGGGCGGTGTGAGGCAGGATTTCACTGATCCAGGCGCCGCCGTTACCGTGCTGCCGGAATTTCCAGTTTGATCTGGCGACGGGAAAGGAGCTCTGTCCTGACGTCATGCCGGTAAGGCGCTGGGTTCTTTCGATGAACCCGTCCTTGCTCCAGGTCTTGGACTTGGGGTCGAACTTCTTGAAGAGTTCCTTCCCGTGGTATTCGTCCAGTTTCGGCTTGTAGTCGAAGAGGTCCTGCTGGGAGGGAGCCCCATTCATGAATAGGAAGATGATCCGCTTGGCTCTCGGGGCGAACTGTCTCGCGCCATCCCTTGCAAGGCCGGATGCGAAAGCCTCCGGTGCGAGCAGGGACCCAAGAGCCAGGGAGCCAATGCCGGTCGCCCCCCGGTGCAAGAGCTGGCGTCGAGTCAAGGCGTGCTTGAACAGGTCGCGAGGTTCGCGTTCCAGATTCATGCCGGAGGATAACGCTCCGGGAGAGAGGCACAATCACGCTTTCACCGTTCCGGGGTGCTGCGTTTCGGGTATTGCTGGCAAATGA
>CAWWCX010000030.1:0-19312 GCA_963935445.1 uncultured Roseibacillus sp. | reverse complement strand
ACACTGCATATCGTCGGCAGCGTCAGATGTGTATAAGAGACAGGGTTTACTCGGGGTGTGACTGATTCGATACCTGAGATCCGGTTTGTTGCGAACTTGTGGACTCTTGAGCAGCACCCTTCGGAGGAGGACGAGTGGTCTCTCGCAGAGAAGGTGGCGGCAGTGAAGGCCGCTGGGTTTGATGGCGTCAACTGGCGGGGCAGTCCCCAGTTGAAGGAACTGCTCGACGAATGCGCTCTTGAGTTCTCGGGGCTCTTTGATGCGGATGATCCCGCGGACTATGCAGACCTGATCGGGGCGCAGATGGACTGCGGGGCAAAAACGATCAATGTGCAATTGTGCGATCACGATACTCCGTTGGAGGAAGCGATCGAGAAGACCATCCTGCTCATGGAGGAAGATGAGAGACAGGGGGCCAATACGCATCTCGAAGTTCACCGGGACACATGTACGGAAACCCCGGAGAAGGCTTATGCAATCGCGGACGGTTACCGGGAGGCGACGGGGAGAATTCTGCGCATGAACGTGGATCACTCCCACCCTGCCATTATCAAGCACCTGAGCCCTGATGATTTTTCGAAGCGCCTGCTGGATCGCCCGGAGCTTTTGCAGCAGGGAAACCTGCTCCACTGCCGCCCGTTCAATGGGCATCACTGTCAGATTCCAGTGACCGACGGCACCGATGCGCTCACGCAGGAATTTCTTGATTATCTGCCTTTCGTGGAGGCGGCATTCTCCTGCTGGCTGGCCGGTCCGAGGCCCCACAATGTTCTCTGGGTTGTGCCCGAGCTTGGGCCGGTGGCAAGCGGTTACGGCATCAGCACGTGGCCTGCCGTGTGGAATGATTGCATCGTGGCAATGGGAGAGATGCGGGGGGCCTGGGCCCGCGCTACCGGTCGCCTGGATTGAGAGAGAGAAGAGGTGCAGGTGTGCGCTCCTATTGCGCGTTTTCCGGGTGCCCGCTCTGCAGATCCTCCGTGATGCGCAGGATCGCTTCGTCGGGTTGAGTTTCCAGGGCCCGCAGAAGATTCGCAAGGATTGTGGGGCGGGAGGTAATGATTTTCTGCAGGTCCGAGGCGACCTTGCCTCCCAGCGCGAGCAGGGCATCCGGGTCCTCCCGGAGGATTCCGGCCAGTCGCACGGTGGTTTCCTCTCCGGGGGGAGCCTGTTTGCCGTTCTCGATGAGACTGAGGTAAGAGGGATTGATCCCGGCCTCTCGGGAGACCCTGCGAAGGGAGTAGTGTCCTGGCTTCTGTCCATTGAGAGACAGGCGTTTCACTCTGAGATGCTCCCCAAAACCGGTCATTTAGTGTTTAGTAAACAGAAAACGTAATTCGCTGCAAGGCCTTATATTACGGGGAAGCAGGCGACACGGGCCTCCGGCAGGCGCGGATTTTGGCATTCGAGTTGGAGTCCAGAAGGCATTAGGTTCAGGGCCCCCTATCTCAACCCCCATGCCAGATATTCCCCCTCTCCGGGCTGTGGCCCTCTTGTGTCTCTTCACGATTGGTGCGTCGCTTCCGCTGGGCGCCACGTCGATTCTATTTATTGGCGGTTCGAACACTCCCACTGCCGAGGCCGACGACGAGGTGATGACTTACCTCGAGCAACGCTACGGTGCAGCGAATGTCAGTTACCTGGAAGATGGTGCAAGCCGTGCGGGTGACGAGGATGGATTCGATCTGATCATCATTTCCTCCACCGTGAGCTCGGGCTCGATTCGTGGTAAGTTTCACGATTCTGCTGTTCCCGTTCTCAACTGGGAGAGCGTCATTACGGACAATGACCAGGCCGGGGAGTTCGGCGTGACGACCCGGCTGAATGAATCGGAGAGTGATCACAGAATCCGAATCATCGGGGAGCATGTCATCACCGCGGGGTTTTCGACGGGTGAGATCGTGCAGCTGGTCAATGGGGCGGAGACGGTCTTCTGGTCGGTAGCTCCCGAGGCCGCGGACGTCGTGCATCTGGCTGAGGATGATGATAACTCCGCCAATAAGTTTCTCAGCGTGGTCGAGGAGGGAGGAGCCCTCATGGGAGGAGGCAGTGCTCCGGCCCGGCGGGTGATCTTCGGCTTGAAGGGAACAACCTTCAGCAGCCTCACCGAAGACGGAAGAACCCTTTTCGGACAGGCCGTTGACTGGGCGGCGGCCGGCGCCCTTCCTCCCCAGGCGCCCACCGTGATCAACTCGACAGCTTCCGGCGTGGGAGCATCTTCCGCAACCATCGGGGGCGAGGTAACGGATACCGGGGGGGTGACTCCAGTGGTGACGCTCTACTGGGGAGACAACGATGGAGGAACTAATGCGGGGTCGTGGGATGAGTCGTTCGATCTCGGCCAGCAGGGAGGGCTTTTCATCAGCCAGCTGTCTGGACTGCAGCCCGGGACAACCTACTATTTCCGAAGCTTTGCGAGCAATCCCGGGGGCTCGGCCTGGGCCGGCTCAACGGCCAGTTTCACATCGGGGGCATTGCCGGGGCCTCCCAGTGTCGTCAACCTGCCTGCTTCCGCCGTCTCGTTCACCTCGGCGCAAGTGCAGGGAGAGGTGGTTGATACGGGTGGGGAGTCACCCAGTGTCACGATGTATTTCGGCACAAATGACGGGGCCACCAACCCCGCGGGCTGGGACGAGTCCGTTGTCCTCGGTGCAGAGTCCGGAGTCTTTGCGAACAGCCTCTTCAACCTCTCTGCGGGGACGACCTATTACTACCGTAGTTATGTGCAAAACGGGGGTGGTTGGGCCTGGGCGCCAACTACAGCCAGTTTCCAGACTCCAGCCTACCAGTCCCCCACGGTAATTACGGGACCAGCCACCGGTATCACGGGAAGTGCGGCCCGCCTGTCCGGAGAAGTCACCTCCACCGGTGGGGAGGCTCCGTCGGTGACCCTTTACTGGGGGGGCAGTGACGGAGGCTCTGATCCCCAGGCCTGGGAGGAGAGTCAGGGTGTGGGTGAGCAGAGCGGGGAGTTCGAACTTTCGGTGACCGGGTTGTTGTCATCCACTACCTACTATGTGCGTGCCTTCGCCCAGAACAGCGGGGGGGCGACCTGGGCCGGGACCACGTTGCAATTCACCACTCTCGCAACGGGAGATTTCGAGATTACGGAGTTCATGGCTGCCAATGACGGGGGGCAGTCCAGCAATCCAAACAGCTGGTGGCCGATTGCAGGGCAGGTAGCAGGAAGGACTGACGACTGGATTGAGATTCACAACCGGAGCGCCTCGGTTCTCGATCTCGGGGGCTGGCACCTCACTGATAACCCCGGAGATCCGACCCAGTGGACATTTCCGCCGGGAACGAATGTGCCGGGAGGAGGTTACCTGGTGGTCTACGCCTCCGGGGACAACGCCCGGGATTTGCAGGGTAATCTTCATACCAATTTCGCGCTTTCTTCCGGTGGGGAGTATCTCGGGCTGGTCACTCCCGGGGGGGTGGTAAGCAGTGAGTATGGTCCGGCCGGCTCTGATTACCCGGGACAGGACAATGATATTTCCTATGGGTTGCACCCGGTGAGTGAGGACCCCGTTTATTTCTTTGAGCCAACCCCGGGCTCAGCAAACGACAGCGGGGGCGTGGCGCGGGTGGCCGACACCAAGTTCGATCCGGATCGCGGTTATTACTCAAGTCGCGTGATGGTTACCATTACTTCGGCCACTCCGGGAGCGGAGATCTACTACACCACGGACGGAAGCTCTCCTCTGAATGCGGCCGGCGCCCGGACGACCTCGGCCCGCCTTTACACCGGGCCACTTGCAATATCGCGGACTACCCCGTTGCGGGCGGCCGCTCTCAAGGCCGGCCTGCAGTCCAGCAACGTCGACAGTCATACCTACATTCTGCTCAACACGGAGAATGTCGGGAGTGACGGAATGGACGCAGGTCGCGTCAACGCGACCTTTCTCCAGCAGCGGCAACCGCGCGGGTGGGGAAACCTGACCTCCGGAGACTACGAGATGGATACTGACATTTCGCAATCGACCTCACCCTCCAGTGGTCACCCCGGCCTGAGCGTGGCGCAGGCAATGCTTCAGGGGATGCGGGATATTCCCACCGTGGCGGTGTCGATGAGCCGTGCGGACTTCTCCGGGGGGAACGGGATTTATACCAACTCGCAGAGCAAGGGGTTCGCCTGGGAGCGAGACTGTGCCGCGGAATTCATCCCGGCGGAGGAGGACTGGCGCCGGGACTGGGGTGAGAACTGTGGGATCAGGGTGCAGGGCGGGGCGAGTCGTAACCCCAGTGCGAGTCCCAAGCACTCACTCAGTTTCCGTTTCCGGGACGAGTATGGGAAGGGGAGGCTCCGCGCTGATCTCTTCGAAGACAGCCCCATCGACTCCTATAATGTCCTCGTCCTGCGGGCCGGCTACAACAATTCCTGGATTCATCGTGATTCCGGGCAGCGTGGTCGGGGCTCGATGATCCGTGATCAGTGGGTAAGGGAATCGCTGTATGAGATGGGACATGAGGACGCCGGGCGGGGAATCATGGTTCACCTCTTCGTCAACGGGCTTTACTGGGGAGTGCACAATCTTTGCGAGCGCCAGGATGCGGCACACTACGCCACCTACAACGGGGGCGATGAAGACCTGCTCGATGCCCGCAATGGATCGGAGTATATCGATGGGAACGCTACGGCCTGGAACGCAATGCGGTCGGTCGTGTCCTCACGCGACTGGGAGGAGATCCAGCAGGTGCTCGATGTCGATACCTACATCGATTACCAGATCATCAACCGCTTTGGAGCCAACAGCGACCTCAAGAGCAATGGCAACTGGCGCGCTGCGGGGGGAGGTCCTTTCCGGGGAGGGCGTCCGGAAGGGATGATGCCTTGGAAGGTTTTTTCCTGGGATGCGGAGCGTAGCCTCGAGAGCCCGAGTGCAACGAACCAGCCGCTGGATCCCCTTGGGATTCGGACCACGATGGACGGACTGGACGAATATCGACTTCGGTTTGCAGACCGGATCCAGAAGCACTTCTACTTTGACGGGGCGCTTACTCCGGAGGCATGTGAGCAACGCTGGATGAAGTTTGCCAGTTCGTTGGACCGTGCGATTATTGCAGAGTCCGCCCGGTGGGGTGATCACCGCCGGGGCACGCCCTACAGCCGTGAGGGTGAGTGGTTGCCGGAGCAGGCGCGGCTCCGCAGTTCCTACTTTCCAGTGCGTAACCGGAATGTATTCGGACGCTACCGCTCGAGCGGATTCTATCCCTCGGTGCCGGCTCCGAATTTCGTGATCAATGGAGTGCCCCGGCGGGGCGGAGTGGTTCCATCCGGTCGCCCCCTGACGGTGACGGCCTCCGCCACGGTTTACTATACGCTGGATGGCAGCGATCCCCGGCTGGTGGGCGGAGCGGTCAACCCCGAGGCGATTTCGGTTGGTGCGGGTGGTACGATCAGTCTGCCGTCCAGCGGGCTGGTGCGGGCACGGGCCCGGAGCGGATCGACCTGGTCTGCGATCGAGGAAGGGTTTTTCTTCGCGGAAGCCCTGGCGACACCATCCGACCTGGCCATCAGCGAGATCCATTATCATCCAGTGGCGGCAACTTATCCGGAGAAGGTCGCGGGTGCGGGGTTGTCCGCCAACGTCGGGAACGCGGACCTGTTCGAGTTCGTCGAGATCGAGAATGTCTCGGGGCGAGACGTGAACCTGGCCGGGGCGGAGTTTGAAGACGGGATTGCGCTCAGGTTCGGAAACGCCGTTCTTCCCGCGGGTGGACGCGTTGTAGTGGTCAGGGACCCGGATGTATTCGCCCTCCGGTATCCGGGCGTAGTGCCAGCCGGGACTTTCAGTGGAGCTCTCAGTAACGATGGCGAGCGTATTGTCCTGAGAACGGCCGCGGGGGTGATCGCGCATGATTTTGTGTTTAATGACGTGGGAGACTGGCCCACCCGAGCGGACGGACTGGGGTCCTCCCTCGAACTCGTCAATCGCGAGGGTGATTACAATATGCCGGCCAGTTGGCGGCCAAGCAGTGAATACCACGGCTCGCCCGGCGCAGCTGGAAGTGGCCCGGATGGGCGCGTGGTGATCAATGAGGTGCTCAGTCACTCGTCGTTGCCAGCTGTTGATCAGATCGAACTGCACAATCGCACAGGAGAAGAGCTCAACGTGGGCGGCTGGTTTCTCTCGGACGGAGCCGGTGTCCTGCAATCATTCAAGATCCCGGCCTCTACTGCGCTCGAGAGCAGTGGATACCTTGTTTTTGGCGAGGAGGATTTCAACTCCGGACCGGGAGCTGCGGTGTCCTCCTACGGTGGAACAGTGGCTGCCAGCCCCACCACCGTCACGACTTCAGGACCCCATGCCTTGAGCACCGGTGATCTGGTCACGATTTCCGGCTACGGAGGGATCGCCAGCTACGATGGGAGTCATCTCGTGCGGGTGACCGGGGCAACGACTTTCGAGATCGATGTAACATTCCTCGATGATGATGAGGCGCGTGGCAGTTGGAGGGCCGGTCGTTCTTTCGCGCTTAACAGTGCACGTGGCGACGAGGTCTGGCTGGTGGAAGGGAATGCCGGGGGAGCTCCGGTACGCTTCGTGGACCAGGTGCGCTTTGATGGAGCCCGTGATGGCGAATCCCTGGGGCGCTGGCCGGACGGGTTCGGGAGTGGCTACCTGGTCAGCATGGTGACCCAGACCCTGGGGGCGACCAACAGTGCTCCGCAGGTGGGGCCGGTCATTCTCTCCGAGGTGATGTATCATCCGGCGGGAGGGAGTGAGGAAGGGCTTGAATACGTTGAAATCTGCAATACCGGGGATGTCACCGAGAACCTGAATCATTGGAAGTTGCGGGGAGGAGTGGATTTTGAGTTTACGTCCCTGCACGGGTTGTCACCAGGTGCAGCCCTGGTGGTGGTGGGCTTCGACCCGGACCTGGACCCCGTGGCGGCCACGGGGTTTCGCTCGGCTTACGGAATCAGCGATCAAGTGGTCCTCGTCGGGCCCTTCCGGGACGGCCCTCTGCGTAATGACCGCGGTTCCATTCGCCTCCAGCGTCCGGACAATCCGCCACCCGGAGAGCCCGGGTTCCATCCGGCGGTGACCGAGGACCTGGTGAATTATTTCAGCAGCGCGCCATGGCCAACCAGTGCCGGAGGAGGAGGGAACTCCCTGAACCGGGCTGCTGTCGATGGATTCGGGCCGCTGGCGACCAGTTGGACCGGGTTGCCGCCCAGCCTGCGCGAGTCCGGGGCCCCGTCCGGGTATGCGGAATGGAGAGACGGTCGGTTCGGACCGGGAAATCCGCCCGGGAGCGGTCCGTTGGAGGATTTCGATCTCGATGATGTGCCCAACCTCCTGGAGTATGCCCTTGGTCTGGATCCCAGGTTGGTTGATGGCCCGGCGGCAGAGATTGGTCGAGAAGGGGACGAGGTGGTCATCCGCTTCGAGTGGGACACGGCACGCCCGGGAGTGACGCTCCGGGTGGAGACGTCCACGGACCTCGTGACCTGGACGACGGTTCCGGATGTTCTGGAGAGCGCGCAGGGGACGATGGAAACGCGGGTCGTCCGGGTGGCGCTAGCTGCTGAAGAGAGACTTTTCCTGCGCCTAGCAGGGACGGAGGACTGAAATCGTGGCGAAACCTGCGTGCTGGCGGGAAACTTGCCAAGTGGGAGCGGGGCGGCGATGGTCTTGCAGTGCCGAGAGATGGTGACAGGCAGCTCGCAGTGACCCGGGTGGGATCAACCGGTCTCCCCGATGTGGACCGGGTGGCGGTGGAGGAGCCCTTGCAACTGGTCGTTGATGGCTGTCCGGTCGCGGTAGTCATGCGGACGCCGGGGCAGGACGAGGAGCTGGCGACCGGATTCCTGTGGACCGAGGGTGTCATCAGGTCACGGAAGGATATTGCGCGTATTGAACTCGAGGCGAAGGATAACCATGCCCTCGTCTTCCTGGCGGACGGGGTGGAGGTTGATTTCGATCGCCTGACGCGACATTTGTTCAGCGCTTCATCCTGCGGTCTTTGCGGGAAGGCGAGCATCGAGGCGATTACCTCGGTTCATCCTCCGGTGGACCCCGGTCCGAACTTCCCGGAGTCAGCTCTCCTTGGCGCACCCGACGAGATGAGGACCGCGCAGAGGACATTCGAGGAAACCGGGGGACTTCACGCCTCGGCCATTTTCGATCGCGAGGGCCATCTCCTGATACTGCGGGAGGATGTGGGGCGACACAATGCGCTGGACAAGGTCCTGGGCTGGGCCCTGCGCGAGGAGGTGGACCTCACGGAGTGTTTTGTCCTGATGTCCGGCCGCCTCTCCTTCGAGTTGATGCAGAAGGCGCTGGCAGGGCGACTTCCCCTGGTCGCCGGGATCTCGGCCCCCTCCTCCCTTGCGGTGGAATTCGCCCTTGAGTCTAACCAGACCGTGGTCGGGTTTCTGCGGCCACCACGTTTCAATCTTTACGCAGCGAGCGAGCGGGTGGTTTCCTGACGCGTGGGCAGGGTCCTTCGGGGTTCTCCCGCTCCCAGTGGTCCCGGGAGCTACAGCTTGGTCAGGCGAACGGGGCAGACCTTCAGTTCGGCTGTTTCGGTAACGGGGTCGTACCCGCTTCCGGTAAGGATGTTCACCGGCACGCTGGCAAAGGAGAAGCTGGTGAAGACCGTCCCCCGTGGGGAGACCTCGCTGTGACGGGCCTTGATCTGGATTTCTCCCCGGCGGCTGGCCAGTTTCACAATCTCGCCGTCCGCGATTCCCCAGTCCTCGGCGTCCGCGGGGTGGATTTCCAGAGATTCCTCGTTGAGGAGATAATCGATTCCGGAGCTCCGCCCGGTCTGGGTGCGGGTGTGGTAGCTCTGCAGGCGCCTTCCGGTCGTGAGCCAGACCGGATAATCGTCGTCGATGACTTCCGCGGGATCGCGGTAACCAATCATCTTGAAGAGCCCACGGCCGTTCTTGAATTCCTTTTCGTGCAGGCGAGGCGTTCCGGGGTGCTCCCGGTCGGGCACCGGCCAGTGGTAGGAGCCGTTTTCGATGCGGTCCCAGTCCAGTCCGCTGTAGATCGGGCTCAGGGAGCACAGTTCATTGAAGACCTCCTTGGCTGACTCGTATTCGAACCCGGGGGTGCCCATGCGCCGGGCGATGCCGGAGATAATCCACCAGTCGGGTTTCGCCTCGCCCGGAGGGGGTACTGCGGCCCGCAGGCGCTGGACACGGCGTTCAGTGTTGGTCTGAACGCCGTCGGTTTCGGCGAAGGCAGTGGCCGGCAGGACCACGTCAGCCAGTTCGGCTGTTTCGGTAAGGAAAATGTCGATTACGACGAGATGGTCGAGTGCCTTGAGGGCCTGCTCGCAGTGCTTCATGTCCGGATCGGAAACGACCGTGTTTTCACCGTCAATGAGCATGGCATGGATGCCTTTTCCACACTGGTTGAGCGCACTCACCTTGGTGATGCCCTTTTCGGCGGCGATCTCCGTCTGGTAGGCCTCGCTGAATTTGTCAGCGAATTCAGGAAGGTGACAGGGTTGAAAGCCGGGGAAATTATTGGGAACCGCTCCGCAGTCACCCGCTCCCTGGATGTTGTTCTGGCCCCGCATCGGATTGATCCCTCCGCCCTCGAGTCCGAGGTTGCCTGTCATGAGTGCGAGGTTGCAGAGTGACTGCACGTTATCGACACCACAGATATGCTCCGTGATGCCGAGGGTGTAGTAGATGGCCGACGGGTTGCCCTGTCCGTAGAGCAGGCCGGCCTTCTCAATGTCGGCGGCAGGAACTTCGCAGATCGGAGCAGCCCACTCAGGGGTGAATTGTTTCACGTGCTCAAGGAATTCCTGCCCCCCGCTGGTACGCGCGTCGATGAACTCGCAGTCGACCAGGCCCTCGCGTGCGATCACGTGTGCCATGGCGAGGAGGAGGGCCACGTCGGAGCCGACCCGGATCGGGAGGTGAAGGTCCGCCATGCGGGCGAGCGAAATCTCGCGGGGATCGGCCACGATCATCCGGGCTCCGCGGGCGAGAGCCTTCTTCAGGCGAGTGGCAGCGACCGGGTGACACTCGGTCATGTTGGTGCCGATGCAGAAAATGACATCCGGGTGCTCCATGTCGCGGAGCGGGTTGCTCATTGCGCCTCGTCCTATCGTGGCGGCCAGACCGGCCACCGTGGGTGCGTGTCAAGCACGACTACAATTGTCTATATAGTTGGTTCCGAACCCTGCCCGGATGAATTTCTGCATGGTGTAGGCGGCCTCGTGAGGGGCTCGCCCGGAGGCCACTCCGTACACGGCTCTTTGGCCGTATTTCTCACGCACCCTGAGGAACCCCTCGGCGGCAACCTGCAGGGCCTCATCCCAATCCGCTTCCCGGAAGGTGCCGTCTTCCTGCTTGAGGAGCGGCTTGGTGAGTCGGTCGGGATGCTGGACAAAGTCGAAGGCGAACTGGCCCTTGATACAGAGGGCTCCCTCGTTGGCAGGGCCATCCATGGCGGGTTGAATCCCGACCACCCGGTCCTGCTTGGAGAGGATGTCCACTGCGCAGCCGACGCCGCAGTAGGGGCAGACTGAGCGCGTTTTTGTGACCTCTCCGGGAGCATCAGCGGCCCGGATGGCCTTGCGGTCGGTGAGCGCCCCGGTCGGACAGGTCTGAACGCACTGGCCGCAGAAGGTGCAGGCCGAGTCGCGCAGGTCGTTATTGAACTCGGTCGTGATCTGCGTCGAGAAACCACGGTTCATCACGTTGATCGCATGGTCGCCTTCCTGCTCGGCACAGACCCGGACACAGCGGTAGCACGAGATGCAGTTGTCGTAGTCGCGCAGGATGAAGGGGTTGCCGTCCTCCGTGTTGGACGTTCCGCTCGTCTTGCCGGCAAAGCGCCCGGTCTTGGCCTCGTAGCGGACGAGGAGGTCGTTGAGTTCCTGGGAAGCGTATCCGGAGAGTTCATCCACCTCGAGGTCACGGTTTTCGCTCGCAACCATCTCGAGCAGTGTCTTGCGGTGTTTCTCGAGAGCATCGGTATGAGTCTGCACGACCATGCCTTCCGTGGCCGCGGTGGTGCAGGAAGCGACCGGGTTGCGGATGCCCTCGACCTCGACCACGCAGAGCCTGCAGGCTCCGAAGGACTCCAGACGGGGATCGTAGCAGAGGGTGGGAACCTCCTTGCGATGACGCTCAGCGACCTCGTAGATGGTTTCCCCTTCGTTGAACTGCACCTTGTTCCCGTCGAGGGTCATGGTGAGAACGCGGACGTCTTCGGCAACTTCGTTCATGTTGGCGGTTTTCTAGGAAAGAGCGGTTCAGGTGGGCAGCGGGCGGGAGAGGAAGGCTGTTCAAGGTGTTCGGTCTGCCGGTTGCAGATGGGATTCGACAGCATCGGGGAAGTAGCGCATCAGGCTGTCCGTGACAAGAGGAGCAGCGATTCCCAGGCCACAGGCGCTGGTGGCCTTCATGACATTGCCGATGTCCTCGACCTCCTCGCGCCACTGTTCGAGGGAGGAGCCGCTTTCACCATTGAGGCGCTCGGAAAGTCGTTGGGTGCCGATCCGGCATGGAAAGCACTTTCCGCACGATTCATGAGCGAAGAAAGACATCGCATCGTGGGCGGCCTGAACCATGTCCCTGCTGTCGTCGAAGACAATGATTCCGCCCGCGCCGAGGAAAGATCCGCAGGCCCGGATACACGGTTCGTCGAGAGTCACCTCAAGGTCGTCCCCGGCGAGGAATCCTCCACTCAGCCCTGCCATTGTGACGGCCTGGATACGGCGCCCCTCGTGCGGGCCTCCGGCCCACTCGTGGAGCAGGGTCTGGAGCGGCAGGCCGAAGGGAATCTCGTAGTTGCCCGGGGACCTGATGTCCCCGGAGAGTGAAATGACCTTGGTGCCGGAGTGCTCGCCCATTCCCAGGTCGCAGTACCATTGCGCGCCCTTGCGTGCGATCTGGGAGGCGGCTGCGAGAGTCTCCACGTTGTTGACGACGGTGGGTTTGCCCTCAAAGCCATGGGTGACAGGAAAGGGCGGGCGGTTCCGGGGAAAGGGGTGTCGCCCCTCCATTGAATTGAGGAGGGAGCCTTCCTCGCCGCAGATGTAGGCTCCTGCCCCGCGGATGACGCGAATGTTGAAGTTGAACCCCGGCACCCCGAGGATGTTGTCCCCGAGGAGATTTGCGGCGCGCGCGGCCTCGATGGCCCGCTCGAGAATGCCCAGCGTCTCGGGATACTCGTAGCGGAGGTAGATGAATCCTCGCGGAGCGCCCGTGGCATAGGCCGCCAGCGTCATGCCCTCGAGGAGGGCAAAGGGATCATGGTCCATGAGGGCCCGGTCCTTGAAGCACCCCGGTTCGCCCTCGTCGGCATTGCACACGATGGTCTTCGGGGTGCCCGGTGCGTCGGCGACCGCCTTCCACTTGAGTCCAGTTGGAAAGCCTGCTCCCCCGCGGCCAGCGAGTTTGGACTTTGTGATGGTCTCCAGGAGGGCCCCCGGAGTGGACCGGGTGGCAGCCTGGAGCCCCTCGTAGCCTGCGGAGTTGCGGTATCCGTCGAGGGTGGCCCGACCTTCCTCGCGGATGGCACGAAAGACACACTCCTCGCTCCCGGCTGGATTGGGATCCGGGATGGGCGTGGCCCGATGCTGGAGTGAGAGGGCATCCGGACCAACGTAGACCTGATCGCCTCGAATGACGGGAACGAGGTCGTCACAACGGCCCGAGCAGGGCATGGCGGTGGCGCCCTCGGGCTTCAGGGCGTCGAGAATGGCCCGCCCACCATGGAGACAGCAGACGTTGCCGGTACAGACGCGGGGAGCGTTCCTTCCACCTTTCTCGCGGGAGAAGTGATGGTAAAAGGTGACTGTCCCAAAAAGTTCGGCGAGGGGAATCCCGAGGCCGTTGCTAATGGCGTGGAGAGCGTCGTCGGACAGGTAGCCGTCGCGATCGTGGAAGGCATGGAGAACCGGGAGGAGGGGGGCATCCTGGTCCCTCCATTGCTCGATGATCTCCTGATCGGTCACGGAAGGAGAGTAGGACGAGGAAGACTGGGGTGCCCATCAAAAACGAGGAAAGCGAGAGGAGCGAGGGGCTTGGGATGAAAAGGCCATGGCGAGGGGATTCCGGTCCGCATCGCTGCCCGTAGGGCTGCCCGGGGGGCCTTCTGAGGAGGTTCCGGGGCGTTCCCCGTAAGTATGTTGTCATCGGTGCCGGGCCTTTTGCGGAGGAGTCCGCATGGCGTGCTCGGCCTGCGTGATCCAGTCCTTCGCCTTTTTTGGGTCGCGCGCGACTCCCAGTCCGAGACGATAGATTTCCGCCAGACGAAGCATGGCCCGTGATGACCCTTCGCTGGCCGCCCGCTCGTAATGGCCCATTGCGGACTCCATCCCAGGGTCTGTGCCGATTCCGCGTTCTGCGTAGGTCCCGAGGGTGTATCGAGCCATGACACTGCCCGTCGCGGCCTGGGACCGGACATCCTCGTAGTCATTCGCATGACCGCTTGGAATCCCCGGTTGGTCCTTATCTGCTATCGGACCTGCCTGGAGTTTCTTTGCGGTATCGGCGAGCCGTTGTTTGAACGAGTGGATGAATCTCCCGCCTGTCATAGCGCGCCCGGAGGGTGCCGCTTTTGCGGCGGCCTCGGCTCGTGCGAGTTCCCCGGGGCTGGAAGGTGGTTTGAAGTACTGGATGTGTGCTGCTGCACGCAGTCGCCGTGCTTCCCGCTCCTTGATGGCGTATTTTCGGGCTTTGTCCCGCACGAGTTCGAAGGGTTGTGCCTCGGCAACCTTGCGCTTCCCCGCAATAAGGACGAGGTGAAGAAGTTCCGTGTCCCTGAGCGTTTCGCGGATGATCGCACTGATCTTCCCGTCAGGAACTCCTGCGATCGCGGTCGCAAGAGCGGGCGAATAATCGTCCGCAGGCCGGGCGGCTTCGTAGGATGAGTAATGAACGTTGTCTGACTCTGCCATCTGTTGTCCTTCCGAGGCAAAGCCCTTGGCCATTTTTTCAGGACTGCCTGCCGCCTTCACTGTCTCGGCAAGTCTCTGCAGGGCCGCTTCCCGGATTCCTGCATCGCCCTCCACCCTGACAGTCAGCTTTTGCAGCGGGACAATGGCAACTGCTCCGAACAGATCCGGACGATCAAGGTAGAAGGCCTTGACCTCCTGCTCCCGTATGGTGGCGTCCTTCAGATGCTTGCGCATGAACTGGTAGCCGGGGAGCAGTTGCGCAATCCATTCATGATATTGCTCCCTCGTCATTCCCATTCCCGAGATCTGCTTCCATCCGTCCGTTCCCAGGCTGTCTGCCAGTTTGGCGGCCATGTTCTCCACGAACTGGGGTGTGGGTATCAGCTTCCGCTTTCGCATCTCCTCCCCGAAAAGTATCCAGTTGATACTTTCCTCGAGGCCGTTTCTGGCGGTTTGCTCGATTCCGAGAAGATGCGCTGTGCGCTCCATGAAGGGAACTGAGCCCCGGTAGACGGGGACTGAGCTGTTGACCGTTGCGGCCACCGCCCGGGTGTCCACTACCGGTTGGAGCGACTCCAGATATGCATCGATGAGCGGGGCCATCTCCGGGTGGAGTTCCTCCCAGAGTTTCCTCATGACGGGTGCAAGGCTTTCCGGGGTAGCGGTTGCTTCGAGGGCCTGTAGTTCCGTCAGCAAATCGGTCAGAACGCGCCGCAGGGGCGTATCGGGCAGCAGGGAGTCGAAATAGTCCTTCTCCAGGCCACGCAGACCATCGATGAGTTTGCCGATGGAGTGGTGGCCGTCCTTGGCTGACCCTTGAAAGAAGAGGCGCCAGTCCTTGGCAAAGCCCTCGTGCGTCAGCTCTCTTCGGGCCTTTTCCACGAAGGAGCGCTGTGCTCCATGCTGCACCTGGGACAGCAAGGCGGAGCAGAGAAGGGAGCCCAAGGGCCCCATGGACTGGTCCTCCAGGAGCTCCCCGGCGGTCGTGTTCAGGGTATCTCGCTGGCCGCCGAGGTAATAGAGCGTTTCTTGCAGGACGCGATCCGGCCAGGAGCCAGGCTCCAGCATGGCGGACAGGCCTTCATAAAGGCCGAGACCAAGCAGGAGAGCCAAGGTGCCCCCTTCCTGCACGAGAGCAAGGTCTTCCGGAGCGAGCGGGATCTGCATGCGGTCCTCGTCTTCGGCTTTTCCCCAGTCCACGCTCTGGAAGGATTGGCTCAACACTTCAGCAAGCGGGGTCCAGCCCTTGAAGCCCGTTCCGAGGCGTTTCAGCATCGCGGTCGGGGTTTCCTCGAGGAATTCTTCGTCGTTTGCCACTGCTTGAATAATGGCGCCAAGGGCGGCCCCCAGCATGGAGGCCCCGTTCTCAAGGTGGATCTTCGGCAGAGTCGCGCCGTGATCTTGCGTCTCCCTGCGGAGGCGCCCGACCGCTCCCTTTTCTGTTTTCAAACGGATTGCCGAGGATCCCGCATGCTCTTCATCCATGGGCAAGAAAAGTTCGACCAGTCGCCCGGTAGCTTCCTCGAAGCGGATGAATGAGCCCAGGGTGACTTCACCGTTCTCGAAGTGCATGGACAGGTTTTGATGGCTCAGCGATGCCCGGAGTGCCGAGGCCGGGTCGAATCTCAGATCGATCCCGAGCGTGCTCCTATTTGTAATGGCGGCAGCGAGAGCGATGCTGCCGGTCTTCAGGCTGGCGTGAGGAAGGTCGAATGAGAAGTCCTCCTCGACGGTATCCGTCACGTGCATGAAGATCCGGGGGCCGGGCAGCTCGTTGATTGACGAGGCATGAAAGGACCCGGTTCCAGCCTGCACGAGCACGTCCGTCTTTCCATCACCAGTGGACACGAATCCGAAGCGGTGGTCGTTTTTCATTTCAGCCGCAAGGCCGAGCCCTGCTGCGCCAACGGCCATCTCCAGATGCCTGAATTCATGCTCTCCCCCGGGATGTAGCGACAGGACGAGATCACTCTCCGTGAGGGCGTTGTCATTGATCCATTCGGCGAACCGGAGCAGGGCCTTCTGCCTTCGGTTCAGGGGAGCAAGCAACGGAGGTGTTTCCCAGTGTTCCGCCAGCACGACGAGGAGATCTGCCTGGTTGGCGTCCTCCCCGTCCCGTACGAGGAGAAGGTCCCAACCGGTAAACCGACCGCTCTCGTAAAGTTTCCTTCTTATCTGGTCCTTGAAGTCTCCCCGGATGGTCATTCCCCCACGGAGTACAGGGGAGAGAAAGGTAAGAAGGTCATCACGGGAGTTGACCGTGTTTCCCCTGAAGTGAATGTTGCGCAGGGTCGTATCGGGCCCTTCATCGAGCACCTTGATCTCAAGATCGACCACGCCTTCCCGGGGCCGGGGAATCCAGTTCACATCGAACTTCGCAAAAAGTTTTCCCTCCGCCGCATAGGTGATGCGCAGCGCATTCCTTATCCGTTGCAGGGTCGAGAGGCGATAGTCCGCCCATTTGCCGGGGGCCCACAGATTATCGAAATCTTCCTGGTCCCGGGTGTCACTCATGATGTTGGCCGACCAATCAAGGGTCCGGGCTTCTTCCGCAAGTTGCGGGAAGAGGTTGACAGCAGCTTCCTTGACGATCGGGGATGGGATGCGCTTGGCCTGCTCGGCTCCTCGGAATGCCTTTTCCGCCCCATTGGGGGCCATGTCCTGTGGAGGGGAGGTGATCAATATGTCCCGCAGTTCATTCTCCCCGATGATGTTCATGCCCGAGCAATGAATGTCGCCGTATCTGTATCGGATCCCCTCGTTCAGGATGCGTATCACGATCCCGCCGTGCCCAGGGTCCCAGGCCCCATGCACCCGGGCGTCTGGAAAGCCGGATCTCTGCAGACCGGTGCGAATCAGTCGTTCCACGGTGTTGATGAACGGAGCGAACTCGGCCCGGGGATGGGAGGAGAGGACAAATACCGGAGAGCGCAGCAAGGCTGCCCGGAGCTCCTGCTCGTCAATCGAGTCTGCCCCAAGAATCCTGATGGAGTGGGCGTTGCCGTGGGGCCCCAGCTGCCGGGGTGGTTCTCCGGGAGCCTTCGCCCCGGTTTCCTCTCCGAAGGACAGGGAAGCGAGGGCGATGTACAGCAGAAGGGCGATGCTCCCTTCGAGGCGCGGATAAAGGTGGGATGCGATGGGAGTCTGCTTTTTCATGTCATTCCCTCAAGCGGAAAAACCTCGGGAAATGTATCGTAGATTGGGCGGGAAGGATCCGGGCCGATTTGATGGAAAATTCTCTTCCCCGGGATTGCGGGGGGTCCTGCTGAACGGCAAGGTTCTCCCGTGATTGCCGAGACGGGACAGTTCGTGGTGGGGACCAACGGAAAGGGAACCTACGAGATTACAAGGGAGGTGGAGGCGACGGTCCGTCAGTCGGGAGTTTCCGATGGCATGGTGACCGTGTTCGTAAAGCATACCAGTGCCAGCCTCGTCATCATGGAGAATGCGGACCCGAGTGCGCGAAGGGACCTCGAGGAATACTTCGAGCGGCTCGTGCCGGAAGATACTCCCTATTTCATTCATACCATGGAAGGGCCGGATGACATGCCCTCGCATATCCGGATGGCCCTGACCCGGACGAGCGAGGTGATCCCGGTGGTCGACGGACGGATGGCTCTCGGGACGTGGCAGGGCATCTTTCTTTTTGAGCACCGGAGGGCTCGTCACTCACGCAATATCGTGGTGAGTGTGGTGGGGAACTGAAAGAGTGCCCGTCAGGGGGGAGAGGGCCCCAACTTGTGGGTTGCGTGGGGGGAAGCGCCGGACCTAGGCTCCGGTGTGGACGAGAGGGTCTCGCAATTAATCGATCTCGCGCTGGTCGAGGACATAGGCCCGGGGGATGTCACCTCGGAGTTCTTCGTTCCAGGTGACCGGATGGCGCGCGCCTTCCTGGTCGCCAAGGAGAACGGGGTTGTCGCCGGTGTGGAGGTGGGAGCGGAAGTCTTCCGCCGGGTGGACGAGGACATTCAGGTGAACGTCATGCTGCAAGACGGGGCGTCGATTGCTCCCGGAGCGTATGTGTTGGAGGCGTCCGGGAAGGCACGTTCCCTGCTGACCGCGGAGCGCACGGTGATCAATTTCGTGCAGAGACTTTCGGGAGTGGCAACCAAGACAGCCGCTTTTGTGGAGGCGGTCAGGGGGACGGGGGCCACGATTATCGATACACGCAAGACGACCCCGGGGTGGCGCTTCCTCGAGAAAGCCGCGGTGGTGGCCGGAGGAGGTCAAAGGCACCGGATGGGGCTCTACGACCGGGCCATGGTTAAGGACAATCATCTGGTCGTCGAGGGAGGGGTGGCGGCCCTTCAGAAGGCCGCCGCCCGGTTGAAGGAGGTGCACCCGGAAGTGGAGGTTGAAGTGGAGGCCGATACCCTTGAGCAGGTCGAAGCCTTCCTGCAGGTCGGGGAGTTTGATTATCTCCTTCTGGACAACATGGAAAACGAGGCAATGAAAAGGGCAGTGGAAATGCGGGGCGCGAGGGAGCGGCCGCTTCTGGAGGCGAGCGGAGGAGTCCGCCTCGACACCGTGCGCGGGATTGCGGAAACGGGCGTAGAGTTCATTTCGGTCGGGGCCTTGACCCATTCGGCGACCGCCCTGGATCTTTCGCTGGAGTTTGTGGAGTTCGGTAAGGGCTAGGGGAGCTGCCAATTCGATCTGACACAGATGGCCGCCGACCGGAAGACCTTCGAATTCATGGGCGCCCCTGTCGAGTGGCATGATGCGATTGGCTCCACCAACGACCGCGCCTGCGAGATGGCCCGCGAGAAGGGCGAAGAGGCGCACGGATGGATTGTGGGAGCGGACGTGCAGAATGCCGGGAGAGGTCGCAAGGGTTCGGAGTGGATCAGCGAGCCGGGCGTGGGTCTCGCCTTCTCGATGATCATCGCGCCCCGCTGGGAACGCTGCCGCTGGGGATGGCTGAGCATGACTGCAGCCCTCGCGGTGTGCGAGGGTGCCCTTCTCCCGCATGGGCTGGACCCCCGGATCAAGTGGCCCAATGACCTTCTGATCGAGGGTCGCAAGGTTTGCGGTATCCTGATCGAGACGGCCGGGGATCTGGCGGTGGTTGGAGTCGGATTGAACGTCAATGAACGCAGCATGCCGCCGGAACTGGCGGCGGTGTCCATGTATGAGCTCCTGGGTGTGGAGACTGGGCGAGAAGTGCTCATGGGGAGGATCCGGGCCCAGCTGATGAATCTCATTCATCTGGAGGAGTCCCAAATCGCGGAACGAGCGTGGGATCGCCTGGCCTGGAAGCACGCGGAGGTGGAAACGGCCGCGGGGGAACTGGGGCGAATCCGGGGATTCGGGGAAAACGCGGAGCTCAATGTGGAAACCTCCAGTCGACTGGTCTCTCTGTCAGATGCCGATGGGATCCGATCTGTCTCTTATACACATCTCCGAGCCCACGAGACCGTACTAGATC
>CAWWCX010000029.1:0-19412 GCA_963935445.1 uncultured Roseibacillus sp. | reverse complement strand
ACCTCGAAGGTAAAACCGCACCTCGTCCGGGACCGGTTTACCCGGCACCAGGGCAGGCACTACGACGGCGATGTCCTCAACGGAGAAATCCGGGAACTCCTTGGCTCGGGTGCATTCTCCGGAATCCGCAGTGAGACCCAGGCGCGCCCGGATGGCCGTCTGGACATCACCCTGCATGTCAAGGAGGCCAAACCGGAGGGATACTACTTCTACGGAGGCGCGGGTAGCTTCGAGGGGCCCATCATTGGAGCCGGTTACTTCAACAGGAATCTGCTCGGCAATCTCTGGAACCTGAGCAGCAGGGCCGAGTGGTCCGGTCTGGGGCTCCTTGGCGAGGTCAGCGTGACGGAACCTCGCTTCCTCGGCTACGATCTGCGTCTCACACCCAGTGCTCACCTCACCTCCCGCAACTTTCCAGGCTACTCCAAGTACGAGGCCGGGCTTGGCGCAGAGGCGGAGTGGAGTGTCACCGAAAACTACGCCCTGAAAGCCTATCTCCAGAATACTGCGGTCACGGTCTCGCGAGATGGGTTGCCACCCGCGGAACTGGGACCGGAGACCTATCTCCTGCAGGTCCTTGGGCTTGCCCATGTCTACGACACGCGTGACAGCTCCGTCCTTCCCAGTGAAGGGATTCATGCCCGGCTCTCCACGGACATTGGACTGGCCCTCGGGGAGGGGAGCGTTTCCTTCCTCCGTGGAGAGGGCCAGATCAGCTACTACCAGCAAGTATTCGGCAACGCAGGAACGGTCGCGGTAGGAGCCCGGGCTGGCATAATCATTCCCAGCACCAGTGGCAGGAACCTGCCTGTTGATCTCCGCTACTTTCTCGGGGGATCCGGCACCGTGCGGAGTTTTCCTGATCGCGAACTCGGACCCCGGGCATTCAATGGAGCCCCCCGGGGTGGAGAATCCTACTGGGTGGCCAACGTGGAATACATCCACGGCATCTCTGACTGGCTTAGCGGAGTGGTCTTCTTCGACACGGGAGCTCTCAACCGGAACCACTTCAATTTCTCAGGAGGCGACATCAAATACGCGCTCGGCCTCGGCCTGCGCCTCGATCTCCCCATCGGGCCTGTCCGGCTGGAATATGGACACTCGCTCAATCCCTCCGGCAGGGAACCCAGAGGGACCTTCCACTTCGCGATCGGAAGTGCCTTCTAGGAGCGGGAGCGCGCAACGAACTTCGCCAGGGCTCGTGCCCGCCACCCCACCCGGTGAAAAATCTGCGTGCATCTCCCCCCATCCGCAGTACCTCTTGCGAGCGAACAAAGAATATGAGCGGCTACGATGTCAGCGCAGTGCGCAGCCAGTTTCCAATTCTCGAACACGAGGTCCACGGCCAGTCCCTCGTCTATCTCGACAACGCGGCCACCTCCCAGAAACCCCGCACCGTTCTCGAAACCAGTCGCCGCTACTACGAGGAGATCAATTCCAACATCCACCGCGGCACACACCACCTTTCCCAGCAAGCCACCACCGCCCACGAACGGGCCCGCGACGTCATCGCCTCCCACCTCAATGCCGGCTCCCGGGAAGAAATCATCTTCACCAGTGGCGCCACGGACAGCATCAATCTCGTTGCTGCCATACTCGGCTACTCGGGGAGAATCGGTCCCGGGGACACCATCGCGATCAGCAACTTCGAGCACCACTCCAATACCGTGCCCTGGCAGATGCTCTGCGACCACAGTGGAGCCCGACTGGAAGTCGCGCCCGTCCGAGAGGGTGGCACCCTCGACCTCGAGGCCTTCCATCAGCTCCTCGAGACCCGGAAGCCGAAAATCGTGGCTCTCACGCACATCTCGAATGCCTTCGGCTCAATTCTCCCCATTCAGGCGCTTACGGAAGCGGCCCATCGTGTGGGAGCCCTCGTCCTGATCGACGGAGCCCAGGCCGCACCCCACCTCACGGTCGATCTCCAGGCTCTCGGAGCCGACTTCTATGTCTTCTCCGGTCACAAGGTCTATGCCCCAACCGGAACAGGCATTCTGTATGGCAAACGCGCAATCCTCGAAGAACTCCCACCCTGGCGGGGCGGAGGAGAAATGATCAGGAAAGTGGATTACGCTGGAACCACCTACAACGACCTCCCCTACAAGTACGAGGCCGGGACTCCCAACATCGAGGGCGGAATCGCCCTCGCTGCCGCTCTCGAATTCCTTCAGGGGCTCAAGCTCGACGAAATCCAGCGGCACGAGTCCGCCCTCATCGAAAATGCTGCCACCGCCCTCTCCTCCATCAAGGGCGTCAAGCTCTACGGCCCACCTGACCGCGCCGGCGCTCTTTCCTTCAACGTGGACGGTGTCCATCACTACGACCTCGGAACCCTCATGGACAAGATGGGTGTGGCCGTGCGGACCGGCCACCACTGTTGTCAGCCCCTCATGGCCCGCTTTGGAATTACCGGAACACTTCGCGCGTCCTTCGCCTGCTTCAACGACGACAACGACGTGCAACGCCTTGCCGCTGCGGTCGAAAAAGGCACCAGCATGCTGCGCTGAGAGCTGCGTTAATGGCTCTCTCCTGACCCCCGGCGAACCCGGGAACCAAGTCCCACGCCTGCTGGGGGCATTCCCCGGCCAGCTCTGGTGACCGGTTACAAAACGTTGCCTCCGATGGCCTGCGTCACCCCGGTGCTCAGGTCGTCAGGTGCCGGATCCACTGATCCAACCCGGCATGCTCGCTAGGATTTCCGCTCCATTCCCATGAAATCGCTGATGCTCCTGCCACTTTGGGCGTGCATCCCTCCCGATCCGCGGTTCTCTTCCCCGTGGATGACCATTGCGGAAAAACAGGACCAGCTCCTTGAGGAACTCAAGCTCTTCCATGACTGGACCGAGCGATACGAGTATGTCATCGGCCTTGGGCGCAAGCTTCCCGCCATGCCTGAGGAGCTCCAATCAAATGACAGGCTTATCGAAGGATGCCAGTCCCAGGTCTGGCTCGATGCCCGGATCGAAAATGGTGCCGTCCATTACCTCGCCGACTCCGATTCACAAATCACCAAGGGAATGATCGCCCTCTTCATTCGCTTCCTGGACGGCGAGTCCCCCGACGACATCCTCACTGCAGACTTCGCCTTCATTGAAAGAACGGGACTCAAGGAGCATCTGGCCCCCACCCGCGCCAACGCCCTGAACCTCATGGCTACCCAGATGAAACAGCGGGCGCTGGAGTTCGCGGGCCCTGCGGATTGATTCCGAGCCCTGTCCCCCTGTCCCGGAAAAGCTCAGACGGCGGTTGCACCGGCAAAACAGACCACCTTTCCCGACCATCGGAGCAGGACCCCGGCTGCCATCACTGCCGGTTCAACCACGCCAACATCGCTTCCGCTGAAGACAGGGAAATCCCCGGGAGTTCCGCGATCTTCTCCGCGCTCTGCCTGCGAACACGCGCCACCGATCCGAACCTCGCCAGCAGGGTGGCCTTCCGCTTGGGAGAGACTCCCGGACAATCGTCCAGGAGGGACTCCCTCATCCGCTTGCGCAGAAGAAGTTCGTTGTAACCGTTGGCAACGCGATGTGCCTCGTCACGAATTCTCTGGAGGAGCTTGAGCGCTCCCGTCTCATGACTCAGGACCAGCGGACTGCTCTCACCAGGGCGAAAGATCTCCTCACGTTTCTTCGCCAGGCCGATCACGGGCAGCTCATGCAGTCCGAGCCGCTGCAATTCCGTCGTGGCGGAACTCAGCTGACCTTTTCCTCCGTCCACGATGACGAGGTCCGGGAGGGTAATCGTAGCCTTTCCCTCCCGGGCGAGGCGCCGCATGGCTTCGATCACACTCTCCTGACTTTCCTCTGACGCCGGGCTCGCCTTCGCCCCTTCTTGCAGGATGCGCGCATAACGCCTGCGAATGACCTCGGCCATACTTGCGAAATCATTCTGACCGTCGACCGTCGTGATGCGGTAGCGGCGGTAATTCCGATTGTCCGGCATCCCATCCACAAAGCGCACCATGGAGGCCACGATATGGTTGCTGCTCACATTGGAAATGTCGAAGCACTCCATGGTGCCGGGGGCCTCCGCAAGCTGCAGGAGGTCTGCCAGCTCATTCAGGTCATCGAGCGGCTTTACGGTGGTGGGAACTCCACGCCCACGGGCAAATTGACGGGTCGGGTTGAGCGTCCGCTCGAGGTTCTGGACGATGTCACGCAGGCGGGCCGCGCGCTCGAAATCCATGCGACCAGCTACCTTCTCCATCTCTTCATGAAGGGACTTGATTTTCTCCCTCCTGCCCTTGCCCTCCAGGAGTTCACTCGCCTGATTCACACGCTCCAGATAGGCCTCGCGGGTGATCTTGCCGACGCAGGGCGCCGTACAGTTCCGGATCACATCGGCACTGCAATGCCTGTAGTCCTTCTCCCCGGGCTCCCGGCTCCGGCAACTGCGCAGCCCGAACTCCCTGTTGAGCCATTCGATTGTTCCACGCAGGGCACCCGAATGAGCGAAGGGGCCGAAATAACGCGCTCCATCCTCCTTTTTCAGACGAGTGAGAACAAAGCGGGGCCAGGGGTCCGCGGGATTGATCTTGGCCAGGAGGAAGCGCTTGTCGTCCCGGAAGCTTACATTGTAACGCGGCCGGTATTGCTTGATGAGCTTGCCTTCAAGCAGGAGAGCCTCCTGCTCGTTTCTCACCATGTGAATCTCGAAATCCCAGACCGAGTCCAGAAGAGCCCGTGTCTTGAGGTCCGCCTGCTGCCTGCGCGAAGGCATGAAATAACTCGCCAGCCGCTTCCGCAGGTCCCGGGCCTTCCCCACGTAGATGACCGAGCCGAGGCGGTCGCGCATGAGGTAGACGCCTGGCTGGTGGGGCACATCTCCCATGCGGGATCTCAAATCGGGGCGCTCGGCCATTTCACGGGGCAGCCTAGCGTACAGTGGGGAGAAGGCAATGGGGCCTGCCGGGACGCATTTCAGTCCCATTCTGCTCTACCCCCTCCCCCGGGATGCAGGCCCTTCCCTCTTTTGGGGCATGAATACGCCACCATCGTAACTACCGGCACGCTTGAACGTTTGTAAACAGCAGATACACTGACACGGACTCATGAATCGCCTTTTGCTCTCCGCGCCGGCGCTGCTGGCTACAACTGGCGCCGCCCGCGGCGCGGATTCTTCCACGTCAACGACCAACGTCAACCTGCTGGAGATCATCAAGGAAGGCGGCATCATGATGTGGCCCCTGGGGATTCTTTCGATCACCGCGGTTGTTCTCATTCTTCTCTTCTTCCTCACCATTCGCCGCAGCACGGTGGTCAGCGACCGGTTCATGCGGGTCGCTGAGAGCCTGATTCGCAAGCGCGACTATCTTGGCCTGGTCGGCTACGCCCACCGCCGGGGCGAGTGCATCGCCCGCATCACCCAGAAAACCCTCGATTTCGCCACCAAGAATTCCGATGCGAAGTTCAATGAAATCCGTGAAGTGGCGGAGGCCGAAGGCTCGCGCCAGGCGAGCATGCTCAACCAACGCATCAGTTATCTCGCGGACATTGGTGCCATTGCCCCCATGGTAGGCCTGCTCGGGACCGTCCTCGGGATGATCCGGGCCTTTCTCGAGATCGGAAGCGGTAACGTGGAAGTCGTACGCCAGATGAAACTGGCGGGCGGAGTCGCCGAGGCGCTGGTAACCACGGCAAGCGGACTGAGCATCGGGATTGTGGCCATGATTTTCTATTCCATCTTCCGCGGTCGGGTCCAACGATCCCTGTCCGAACTCGAAGCAGCAGCTACTCACCTGCTCGCTCTGCTCGGCTCGCAGTTCCAGCAATCGGGGCGTTACCAGCCCGAGCAGCAGACCCTGCCCCCTGACCCGGTGGAGGACTACAAGGTTCCCCGCAGCCAACGACCTGCTCCTTCCCGTTCCAGCCAGACTGAGGGACCCGGATCCTGATGCGAGCAGCCTCAGACCAAAGGAAACCCCATGAAGTTCAAGACCCCGAAACCCCCGGAGAGTGCCATCCAGCTGGCGCCCATGATCGACATTGTCTTTCTCCTCCTCATCTTTTTCCTCGTCACATGGCAATTCTCGCGATCGGAGCAGGACAGCAAAGTGAAGGTCCCCACATCCAGCCAGGGCAGCGAGGAGACCCGGGCAATCAGCGAGATCAACATCAATATCCGGCAGGATGGCGACTTGGTCATTAACGGTGAAGTCCTGACCGAGGACCAGCTTCTCACCAAGCTTCGTGCCATCGTGGAAGTTCACGAGAACCAGCCAGTCCGCCTTCGAGGCGACGGAGAAATTACCTACCAGGTGCTGATGGGAGTAATCGATATCTGCCAGGAGGCCGGGATCTGGAATATTTCATTCGCTACCCGTAAGCCCCGGGGCTAAACCAGACGGAGCCCTTAGTGCTTAAAAAACAGCATTTTTCCCGCGACCTTTCGCGAATGTAGGGTATCCTCATCCTCAGGTATGCGGATAGTTTCCATGGGGCCGGTCACTGGAGCGCTCGGAGTGGCGCTCGTTCTCCTTGGAGGAGTCCTCGAGGGACTCCGGGCTCAGAACGAAAACAAGCCGGCCAACGCTGGTGACCAGCCCCTCCGGGCAGATCCCGCAAATGACCTCTTCCAGCTCGCTCTTCATTCCTACCGGGAAGCCGGCGAAGTGAAAAACGCACAAAGGAAGAGAGAGACCTACCTTGCCGCAGCCCGTCAGTTCGACCGCTTCCACTCCAGATTTCCCGCTCACTCCAACGCCATCAAGGCACGCTACTACAAGGCCATCTGTCACCAGAAAGTGGGCAATATGAGAGGCTTTCGCGAAAGCCTGGCCGAGGTGGTGAGCAACCACAAGAAGGGGTCCCTGGTCGGCGCGGCGGCCTATCAATTGGCGTTCGAGCACTACAAGGGCAAGGACTACGGCGAAGCCGCCCCCCTCTTCAAGATCGCCGCCACCGAGACGGATAATGAGGACTACCGCCATCGCGCGCTCTACAGCCGCGCCCTCTGCTTCGAGAAGCTGGGTCACCCGAAGGAAACAATCTCCGCCCTGAAGGCAGTCCTCGCGGATGCAGGCTCCCCGTTCCAGACTCAGTCGGAACGTGTTCTCGCCCACTACTACGCAAAGGCTGACATGGAGGAGGAAGCCCTCGCCCACTTCATTGCCCTCGCCAAGTCAACCGACAGGACCACCCGGGCGGATGCTGTGCTGCAATGTGCCCAAATCTCCCGCAAACTCGGGAAGAAGGACTTCGCCCGCAAATACTTCGAAGAAATCCTTGTGACTCCCGGCCTGGAGCAATGGCGCGGGGAGGCCCAGCTTTCCCTGATGAGCGAGGCAGCCCTTGCAGGTCAACCTCAGAAGGTGGTCGACTACTACAGGCGTGGCAACTACCGGCTCGACGAGGAAGCCCTCGCCCGCCGTCTCCAGATCGCCGCCGAGGCCTACGAATCCCTAGGCGACACAAAACAGTCCACAGCCCTCTTCAAGGAACTGGCCGAAATCGCCCCCGACAGCATGACCGCCCTCGAGGCGGGCTATCTGGTCCTCTCGCGGGATTACAAGACGAGCAGCCGGAACCTCGTCAAGCAAGCCCGGGAGTTCCTCCGACGATTCGAGAAAGAGCACGCCAACGATCCCCGCATCCACAATGCCCGCCTCATGCTGGCGGAAGGCTACTACCAGGCCAGACGCTACGGACCAGCTGCCGAGGCTTATGCCTCGATTGACCTCAGGCACATCGCCGCCGAGAACCGCCCCGGCCTGCGCTACCGACTCGCAACCATGCAGCTCAGGGCTGGAAACCCGCAAGCCGCCCTGCTCGCTTTCAATACCTTCCTAGAGCACCACCCTCAGGACGAGCAGGCCAGCAACGCGATCGTGAACCGGGCCGAGATCTACCTCGATCTCGAAGAGAGCGCCAACGCTCATCTTGAGTTTGACCGACTGCTGTCCCACGCAGACAGAACCGATCTGAAGGAATACGCCCTTGCTCAAAAGGCCCTCCTCTACAAGGGGGAAATCGACTCCTCCAAGGACGGCCCGGCCCGCCGGGACATTCTCGCCAAGTTCGCAGCCTGTCATGCCCGCCTCCTCTCCGAGTTCGAAGCCAGGGAGCCCGCCAAGAAAGCCGCCTCCGAATTCTGGCACGGCTGGGCCCTCTACCGGCTGAACAAGTTTTCGGATTGCGTCCCGCCCTTTCAGCGGGCACGTCAGGGTGATGCGGCGGAACTTGGCAGGGGGTCCACCCTCCACCTCGCGCTGGCCCACTACCACCTTCAACAACGAAACGAACTCCGCCGCGAGCTGGACACCCTGCTCAGGAATTATCGTGATGAGAACATTCCCCGCCCGGTCTTTGCCTGGCTCGGCAGCACTTACCACAAGGATGAGGAATACGCTGATGCCTGGGCCTACCTGCAGCATGCCATCACGCCCGCAAAACCGACGCAGACGACGGTCGCAGTCTGGCGGGCGGCGGGAAGAAGTGCCCTTGAGGCAGGAGCCTACGAGGCATCCCTGCGCCCCCTCGAGATCGTGCTGCAGGTGGAAGAGAGCCCTTATCGAAAAGCGGAAACCCAGTTCTTCCTGGGACGCGCCCACCTCGCCCTCAAGGACCCCGAGCGCGCCCGCAAGGCCACTGAGGCCTGCCTCACCCTCAAACCGCAAGGCCTCCTGAATTCGCGGGCTCGCCTGCAACTGGGTGACATCGCGATGGCTCAGGGCGATCCGAATACCGCCGCTCAATTCTACGTGCCCGTGGTCGAGCTGTATGGCAAGGACCCGGCCATCGCGGAAACAGCGCTTCGCCGTGCGATCAGCGCTCTTGAGCTGAAGGACACCGAGGAATCACGTCGGGCCTCCCGTCGCTACCGCGAACGCCTGCAGACGCTCAAGAAGACCGCCCCTCCGGCTCCCCGTGGTTGAACTTCCCGGCGAACATGGCAGAAACTCTCCCTGCGCTACTGTGCAAATCCTCCTCTCCGCTGCTACGTGTACGGCCCTCGCGGCCCTCACCCTGATCACTGGCTCCTTCCCCGCACGGGGTCAGGATCCCGGGGTCGTCCTGCCGTTTGACCAGAGTGAGGAGCTTTACCACCGTGCCAATCGCCAATACGAGCTCGGCGAACGCAGCAGGGATATCGATGAAAAGCGCAGGGCGCTGCAGGCATCCATTCCCCTCTTCCGGGACTACCTCTCCACCGGCCCCCTCGGAGACCAGGCCCAGCAGGCGAGCTACCAGCTTGGAATGGCATTGCTTCTCACCGGCGAACGAGATGCTGCCGAGCGGACCTTTGCTGCCATTATCGAGCGCTACAAGACCGGAAACTGGGTAGCGCTCTCCGCCTATCGCCAGGGTGCCCAGCTCTACAACCGGCAGGAGTGGATGCAGGCCGCTCCCTACTTCACGATTGCTGGAAAGCGGGCCACTGACAGGGCGCTGGGACATAAGGCTATCTTCTACGAATCCCGGTGCCTCCAGATGGCCGGCCGGGCCGAACAGGCGATCAAACGCCTTGGTGATATCATCAGTGACGACGGGAACCCCTACCGTGACTACGCCCGGCTCGCCATCGGCGAGCTCTACGCCAAACAAGGCAGGCACGAAGAGGCCCTCAAGCATTTTGAAATCCTTCTCAACCCGAACGTGGCACCCCAGGAACGAGCGCAGGCGCTGCTCTCAGCCGGGGTCTCGGCCGCTAAAATTGGACAACAGGTCAAGGCTGAGGGATTTCTCAACGAAATCCTCGCGACCGCAGGAGTCAACGCTAAGTACAAGGCCCGGGCACAGCACGCCCTGATGGAGATGCGCTTCGTGGAGCGGGACTACGCCCGCGCCGTCAACGCTTTCAAGGCCGGCGAACATGCCGGGGAGAGGGTCGTCCTCGCCCACATCTACATGATCGCTGGCCAGTCTTTCGCCAAACTGGGCCGTCACGATGAAGCCATCGGGCAGTTCTTCAACGCCGAACGCCTCGCAATCGGCGCGAAGCCGGAACCCCTGAAAAAAATGGCCTTCGAGGCCAGCTACCGCCGCCTGAGCAGCTTCTACCAGATCAACGGCTCCAACATCCCGGCCCAGGTCGATGCGTTCGTGAAGATCTACGCCGAGGACAATCTGGGCAGTCCCTGGCTTCACAAAGCCAGACTGATGAAGGCCGAGACGCTCTTCCACCAGGGCTCGGTATCCGAAGCCGCAGCCGCCTACAACGATGTCAATCCTGCCGCGCTTCCGGTTGAAATGCGGTCCGACATCTACTTCAAGCGCGGCTGGTGCCTTGCCGACTCCGGAGAGTTTGGCCGGGCTGCACAAAACCTCTCCAGCTTTCTCGCCGCCTTTCCCGAGCACCCACGGGTCAGCGAAGCTCTCGCAAAGCGTGGTCACGCCTATTACAAGATCGGAGACCGGGATTCAGCCCTCAAGGATTTCACGCGCCTCCTCGAACAGAAACCGGGAGCCAACCTCGCCTCCTTCGCCCACCAGCACGCCGGCCGCATTCACCGCGACGAACAGCGTTGGCCGGAGATGATCTCAAGCTACGAAAACCTTCTCGCCGTTCCTGATGCCGCCCTCGACAAGAAGTCCAGGGCCGATGCCAGCTATTGGATCGGCTGGGGATGTTACAAGCAGGAGCAATGGGCCAAGGCCATTCCTCACCTCGAAACCGCCCGTACTCTCCTCCCCGAGCGCTACCGCGAACCGGCCGGCGTCCATGTCGTCCTGGCCGCCTACTCCATGCTCGACTCCGACAAGCTCAAGGACGCAGTCGAACGGCTCCTTGTCGATGCTCCCCAACAGCGCCTGCCGGCCCGCATGCTCACCTGGCTGGGTCTCGAACGGTTCTCCAAGGGAGATTACGAGGGTGCGGACACCTTCCTCGGGCTGGCCTGCACCCCGGAAGAGCCTGAACAGACCGACGCCTTGGTATGGCGCCACCTCGCCAAGGCCCGCCTCGAAAGCCGGAAGTTTCAGGAGGCTTCCCAAGCACTTACCATTCTCCTCTCCCTCGACCAGGAGCAGTTCTGGAAAGCGGATGCCCTGCTCGACCACAGTCACGTCCTGATTGGCCTGCAAATGTGGGAGGAAGCACGCACCGCAGCCGAGGAGGCACTCACGCTCGAGCCTCATGGCACCATCCAGGCCGGCCTCTACATGGCCCTCGCCGACATCGCCATGCACAGCATGAACTACAAGGCCGCTTCCGCGAACTACCTCAAGGCCTCCGAAATGTTCATCGACGACCGCGAGATCAAGCCGCTGGGACTTTTCCGGGCTGCCGAAGCCCTTGAAAAGGACGGGCAGGCCGAGGAAGCCGCCAGAATCCGGGAGCAACTGCTCCGCGAATTCCCGGCCTGGAATTCCCCCAAAAATTGAAAACACAATGGCGCTCCGGCGGCGATCCCATTCAAAAGCAACCCGCAGCCGCCGGGCTCGCAAGGAATTCATGTTTTCAGTGGATACCCCCTTTTCTCCCCGGCAATCCCGCCATTTTTATTGCCAGATCAGGCAAAGCCCCTATTAGACTGCCATAACCTGCCGGACAATTCGAGTAACGGCAGCCCGCTTCCCTTCATCGGCTGAGTTTTCTTCACCTGCCAACCATCCCATGAACGTCCCTCCGATCCTTACCCCCGTCACCGGAATCGTGGGCTTGATCATCGCCTTCATTCTACTCGGCCGCATCGTCAGACTCTCCGGGGGCGAGGGCAAGGTCGCTGAAATCGCGGAAAAGATCCACCGGGGAGCAATGGTGTTCATGCGGAGAGAATTTCTCCTCATCTCCATCTTCGCCCTGATCATCGGGGGCGCGCTCTTCCTCTTCCAGAAAGAGGCCTACGGCAAACAGCAATCCTTCGCCTTCTTCCTTGGAGCCCTCTCTTCCTCCCTGGCCGGATTCATCGGAATGTATACCGCCACGAAGGCCAACGTGCGCACGACCCTCGCCGCAAAGAACGAGGGAGCTGCCCAGGCTCTGACCATTGCCTTTTTCGGGGGTGCCGTGATGGGGCTCACCGTGGCCTCCATGGGACTCATCGGACTGGGCGGCCTCTTTGCCGTCTTCAAGGATCACAAGGAGGTCGCGGAAATCATGGAAGGATTCGCCATGGGAGCGTCCCTTGTGGCTCTTTTCTACCGGGTCGGGGGAGGCATTTTCACCAAGGCCGCCGATGTCGGTGCGGATTTGGTGGGCAAGGTGGAGGCTGGAATCCCCGAAGACGACCCCCGCAACCCCGGTGTCATTGCCGACAACGTGGGCGACAATGTAGGCGACGTCGCAGGGATGGGCTCCGACATCTTCGAGTCTTACTGCAATGCACAGATCGCAACGGTAGCCATCGCAGCCGCGGTGGGTGTCCGGGCAGCGGCGGAAGCCGCGGACGCAAAAGCCGTTGCCTTCATGGAAAAGCTCGGCACCACCCCCGGCAAGGAGGGAATGCTCCAGCTCATGCAGCTCCCCCTCCTGCTCACTTCCGTGGGCCTGCTCTGCTCCATCCTTGGCATTCTCATCGTGCGCAGCATGGCCGGAAAAAATCCCGCCGAAGCGCTCCGCTTCGGGACCATCGGTTCCGCCATTCTCTATATCGCCGCCGCCTTCGGACTGGCAGGCATGCTCGGCCTGAGTCCCAATGTGGGGCTCTGCATCCTCTGCGGAGCTGTAGGAGGAATCGTGATTGGACTGATCACCGAGCATTTCACGGGCGGCGGCCCGGTGAAGGAGATTGCCCGCCAGGGCGAAACCGGAGTAGCAACCATCATGATTGCCGGCCTCTCCGTGGGCCTCAAGTCGGTCGCTGTCCCTCTCCTGACGATTGCAGCCACCATCTTCATTTCCTTTGAATTTGCCGGCCTCTACGGCGTTGGAATCGCAGCGGTGGGCATGCTCGGCACGGTTGGAATCACCATGGCCATTGACGCCTACGGTCCGGTCGCTGACAACGCGGGGGGGATTGCCGAGATGTCGGCCATGGGGGAAGCCACCCGCAAGATCACCGATGGTCTTGATGCGGTGGGCAATACCACCGCCGCGATCGGCAAAGGCTTTGCCATCGGGGCTGCCGGGCTCTCGGCCCTCGCCCTCACCACGGCCTTTATCCAGAAGACTGGAGTCGACCTCAACCTCAGCGATCCCGCTATCCTTCGCACCTTTTTCGTGGGCGTCTTCATTGGAGGTGTCGTCCCCTTCCTGAATGGTGCCATCACCATGGACGCAGTCGGCCGGGCGGCCTTCGACATGATCTCCGAGATTCGACGCCAGTTCCGCGAGATTCCCGGACTCCTCGAGGGAACGGGAGAGCCCGATTCCGATCGCTGTGTGGATATTGCCACCAAGGCCGCCACCAAGCGCATGATCATGCCGGCCGTCCTGGCGGTGGGAACCCCCGTGGCAGTCGGCTTCGGCTTCGGTGCCGACGGGGCTACCGCCCTCGCCGGCACCCTCTGCGGAGCCCTTCTGGGCTGTATCCTCCTCGCCCTCATGATGTCCAATGCAGGCGGTGCCTGGGACAATGCCAAGAAGTACGTGGAAGACGGACACTTTGGTGGCAAGGGCGGTGAGACACACAAGGGCTGCGTGGTCGGCGACACCGTGGGAGATCCTCTCAAGGACACCTCCGGCCCCTCCATGAACATCATGATCAACGTGATGGCGATCGTGAGCATTGTCATTGCCCCCCTTCTGGCCGGGTAACCCGAGCTGCCTCTCCCTCTCCACGTTCAGGCCGGTCCGCACCCGGAAGCGAACACCGCGCGGGTGCCGCTCAGCTTCTCTCCATGGGCGTGAGCCCCCTCAACTGCGGGAGTCTCCACCGTCATGTGGACACCTGCTCACACGCACTTGCGCCGCCACTACTACCTGTCCTCCGATACCCTCCGGCAGCGAAACAGGTCCACGCCTCACCCAGTGGAGGACCTTACCACCTTCGCTACCAACGGTTTCAGCGTGAGTCCCTGCACCGCAATCGAGAAGACCACAACCACGTAGGTGGCCACGAGGATCACCTCCCGGTGCGGCACATCCTTCGGTATCCCAAGGGCCAGTGCGACCGAAATCCCTCCTCGCAATCCTCCCCAGGTCAGGATTCGAATCACCCCCGGCGAAAACTCCTGTCTGCCCTTGAGAATGGTTACCGGGATGGAGGCCGCCACGAAACGTGCTGCCAGCACCACCACGATGAGAATCGCTCCCACGGCCAGAGCCTGCCCGGAGAGGTCCAGAACGAACAGCTCGAGCCCGATGAGAAGAAAAAGGACCGCGTTGAGAATCTCATCCACGAGTTCCCAGAAGGTGTCCAGGTGCTCACGGGTCTTCTCGCTCATTGCAAACGTCCGTCCCTGATTCCCCATCATCAGCCCCGCCACCACCATGGCCAGGGGTCCACTCAGATGCCAGTGAGCGGCCAGTCGGTAGCCAGCGGTTACCAGCGCAAGGGTAATCAGAACCTCAATCTGGTAATTGTCGATCGAACGCAGCATGTAGTAGGCCGCCAACCCAATCAGGAAGCCCCACAGCATTCCCCCCCCGGCCTCCACGAGGAACAGCTGAACAACATCGCCCGCTCCACTGATTCCGTGGTCTCCCTGCGCTCCCAGCGCCATTCCAAGCACCGCCAGATAGACCACCACTCCTACGCCATCGTTGAAGAGTGACTCACCGGTAATCTTGGTTTCCAGGGACTTCGGAGCACCTGCAGTCTTGAGAATCCCCAGAACCGCAACCGGGTCTGTCGGCGAAATCAGAGCCCCGAACACCAGGCACCAGATGAATGGAACATCGAAGCCGAAGCATGGAAAGAGCAGCCAGGCTGCTCCACCAATGAGAAACGTCGAGAGCACCACACCCACGCTCGCCATCATTGCGACCAGCTTCTTCTGGTTTGCCAGGTTACCCAGATTGACATGAAGCGCCCCCGCAAACAGCAGGAAACTCAGCATGCCTTCCATGAGAGCCTTGTTGAAGTCGATGGACTCCACGAAGCGATCCGCGGCCTCTGGAACGAACGGTACTGCATCACGCAGGACCAGCAGAGCCACGCTCGAGAGCAACCCGATCAACATGATCCCGATCGTGGTGGGCAACTTGAACAGCTTCAGGTTGAGATAACCAAAGACCGCAGCGAGAACGAGCAGGACGGCAGCAAAATCGAGAAATTCCACGATGAGAAAGCGAGGTTTTACTTTAATTCCAATTGCGCAGGGCGCGCGAATCCGACGCGACGGTTATCTCTCCTTCGGATCAGGTTTGTCCAGCTCTCGCAACACCCACCCCGGAGAAACCACCTGGTCGATGAGAACCTGGTCCGGACCGGAATGCTTCATGAAACGCAACCGGAGCAGAAACGCATCCCCGTCCTTGGGACCTCCCCCCTTTGGCAGTCTTCCCTCCTCAATGGAATTACGCTCCACATACCCATAGAGCGTGTGCATGCGGTCAGGAGACTCCAGACGATAGGACCGCCACTTCCGGTCATCGGAGAATCCGAAATTGTAATACTGCACTGGTGAGCAGATGACCCGGAAAAGAACTGGCTCCGTGGGCCGGGTTTCCCGCACCTCCTCCCACGGGATTTCGGAATAGCCTACCCAGCTCGCCCAGTCCACCAGGTAGTGATCCTGCACCCTCTCAAGCGCCATGGGTTTGAGGCTGAAGTCTGAAAGCCTGACATTAACGGCCCAGAGCCCTTCGCTTGTCATGACGTTTCCCGACGGGGCGATCTCCCGCGGGTTGACCGGCTCGAGCGGATGCCGACTGTGATAATTCCTGATCATGCCCTCCAGCTCGAGCCCCCCCCGCGTCAGGGCCAGGACCTCCTCTATCGTCTCGGCCCCAAGAAATTCCCTTACGCGCTTCTCAATCAAGGGCAGCTCCACCCTCATGTCTTCCTCCGGCTCCTCCACGTTGGGCCCCGAGCTCTCCTCGTCCACCGGATTCTTGATTACCTTGCCATATTCCTGGCCTATTCTCTCCCGCTCCACCCGGTCCTGCTTGAGAACCATAAAGGCCATCACTCCGGCGAACAGGATCAGGACAGCCACTCCTCCCACGAGAAGCGGAACCAACGAATCAGTGGACTGCTTCTGCACCGGCCGTTCGCTGTTCTCTTCGGCTTCCCAGTCAAACTCCTCTTCCTCCTCGACCGCCTTGATCACCTTCCGCCGCACCCGGCGCTGCCCCTCCTGAACCGGCTCCGGAAACTCCGGGCGCGAGGCCGTTTCCCTCGTCCGCACCAGTGACTCATCCCGGCGCGAAACCCCGCCTTCGGGAGGCGCCTTGGGGACTTGCGCGTCACTGCCTCCTGAAACGCTGGCACCCGCTGGCGCGAGGACGGCTCCGGACAGGGGAATTCCTAGCACCTCCCCGCAGCCGGGGCACTCCACCCGCCGCCCACGAATCTCAGCCCTTACTCGGAAAAGACTATGGCAATGGGGACAGGAGAACCCCACCCACTCGTTCTGAAATACTTCCCGCTGGTGGGCCATCGCTGCTCCAAGCTTGAATCCGCCGGGAAACCCGCTCAATCCGTTTTGATTTCAATCTTGCGGGGTCGGTGCAGGAGCACCCCCCCGTCGGTGTCACCCTGCACCTCCGTCTCAAGCAACAGGCTCGGCCCACGAACAAAAATACTGAGCTCTCCTCCCGACTCATCCAGACTGACCAGCTCGGAATCATAGGGATCTTCACCCACCAGGCCCGAACTCGTCGGAACAATCGGTGCCACCGGAAGATGCCGCTGGTCTCCCGATTCGACTGCGAGAGGTCCATAGCGCTCAAGCACTTCGTTCGTGCCTATGCCTCCCTTCCCATGGGTGTCACACAGTCCGAGCTTGGCCCGGGCGGCGCGCAGCAACTCACTCTGCCCGGTATAACGGTAGCTCGTCCCGCGCCCCGGATCTTTGACCAGTTCATAACAATAGCGGGTAGCCAGCAATCCGGACTCACTGCAAATCTTGGCGAGGGAGAGCCCCTCCGGAAGCTCCATGTCCACCCCGGGATAGGACTCTTCCGCCACATTCATCACCTCCGACCACGGACGGAAGGCCAGCTTGCGGCCAAAAGCGTTCTCATAAATCGCTTTCTTCCCCTGGTGGAAGCCCACCCACACGCCAAGAGTCACCGCCCCGTTGTAACCCACACACCAGCCATCTGCAAAATCGTGAGTCGTCCCCGTCTTGATTCCACCCGTGAAAGGTTGCCGCTTCAGGGTCGAAGCGTCCCCGGCAAGGTTCCCACTCTCCAAAGACTCCTGCAGCATCTCATGGATCTGGTAGGCCGTGATCGCGTCACAGGCCGGATCAGCAGTCGACTTTTCGGGGGCAGGCGCCTCGAAGACCACCTCTCCGTCCGCATTCTCAATCCGCTCAATGTAGCGCAAGTCACCCGGGAGAACCCCCTTCCGCGACAAGGAAGAGTAGGCCCGGACCGTTTCCTTCAAAGAAACCGAATCGTAGCCCAGCAACATCCGGGTGAGAAGTTTACCTTCCTCTACCGAGAGCCCGAAGGCTCTCGCCTGCTCTGCTACCGACTCGAGACTCAATTCCCGCCCCAGCCGCACGGTGGCCGCCAGTTTTGACATTGCGAGGGCCCGCTTGCTCGTGATTCGCCCCTCATAGTTCGGGCTGAGCACCTCCATCCCCCATTCTCCCAGGATGCCCTCCGGAGCTCCCACCGCCACAGCACGGGCGTCCATCGCCTCATCACTGACCGTCGTGCACGGATGACGACCGGACTCCAGCGCGGCGGCATAAACAACGGGCAGAAAGGCTGTGCCGAGCGGGCGGCGCCCCAGCTGGATGAAGTCATACTGGGAATGCGCGTAGTCGCGCCCTCCCACATAGGCGAGGACGTTCCCAGTATCCGAATCGATCATCAGGGCCGCACCCTGCAGGTAGGGCGGAACCTTCCCGGGAGCGGGAGAAAACTCGCTGCGCGTCATGTGTGAATAGTCTTCCCGGGATTCGATCCGGGCGAGGTGCTCCTGCAGGCTCTGCTCTGCCTGCTCCTGCAGGTCACGGTCAATCGTAGTGTAGATCTTGAACCCGCCGCGCGACATCGCCTCGATTCCGACCTTCTCCAGCGCGATATCGTCCACAATCTCATACAGGTGGGACTTTCCCTTGCGCAGAGGCTTGGGGTTTACGACCACCGGCTTGCTCGAGAGCGCAATCCACTCCGAATCCGTGATCATCTCCTCGGCCAGCATCCGGTTAAGGACGTGATTGCGCGCCTTGCGGTTTTTTACCTTGTTGGTAATCGGTGAAATCTGGGTCGGGTTCTTTACGCACGCCACCAGGGAGGCACACTCCTCGATACTCAGTGCCATCGGCTCCTTCCCGAAGTAGCCCAGGGCCGCAGAGCGCACCCCGTAGTAGCCGGTGCCGAAGGGAATCCGGTTCAGGTAGTATTCCAGTACCATCCTCTTCATGCGGGACTTGCGCTCCTCCTCATCAGGAAAATCCCCAGCGATCTCCGCCATGAGATACTCTTCGATCCGCAGCGCCAGGAAGGCTTCCACGATCTTACGCTCCATGCTGGACTGACCCCGATCCTCCGCCACCGACTTCAGGTCGAAGGCGTTGCGGGCAAGCTGCATGGTGATCGTGCTGGCACCCTGGGTCACCTCCCCCGCCTTCAGGTTGAGCCAGATCGCCCGCGCCACTCCAATGCGGTCTACCCCGTCGTGCTCAAAAAAACGCTGGTCTTCCTGCGCGATCAGGGCGTCGATCAGCTTCTGGGGAACCTCCTCGATGGGCACCTTGCTCCGGTTTTCCACGAACATGCGCCCAATGACCTGGCCCTTGCGATCGCAGATCAGGCTCGGTTCCTCCACATCGTCGATGGTGGAGATATCAAAGATGGCGGCCTGCTCCTTGTATGGCTGCAGGCGCTCCTTGGCCACCCGAAGCCCGATTAATCCAGCTCCCATGCAGACCAACAGCAGGATCCACAGCCGTTTGCGCTTGTAAAAACGACGCTTTCGTCGGTTTCTCGATTTCTCTTTCGCCATGGAAACAGGGGATCCAAGTCGGCCCTTTAAGCGCTCCGCGCAGGAAAGCTACCCCCCTTCCGAGGCGGGGGCAACTCCTCTATTTGAGCGGGTCCTCCGCCCCCTCCTCCAGCAGGACGGCCCTCTGCCGTTCTCCCACTTCATGGAACTCGCCCTCTACCACGAGGATCACGGATACTACAGCGACCCAACCCGGCATCGCGTGGGTCGCACCGGCGACTTTGCCACCAACGTCAGCGTGGGCCCTGCCTTCGGGCATCTCCTGGCCCGGCGCCTGCAGCAAGTTTGGGAGTCACACGAAAGACCCACCACCTTTCCCGTGCTCGAACTCGGCCCCGAGGACGGTTCCCTTGCCCTTGACATCCTGCATGCTGCCCGGGAGATCGGCCCCGATTTCCACCACGCGCTGCACTACATCGCCTGCGATCCCCAGGAGAAAAAACGCAAAGCCCTCGCAGCACGC
>CAWWCX010000028.1:0-19461 GCA_963935445.1 uncultured Roseibacillus sp. | reverse complement strand
CGAGTGCCTGTCCGGCAGGCGCAGGAGCGCAAGTCCGATTTGACCGGTAAGAGAGAGGATCTCCGGCGATGTCTTCTGGAGTCCCCCGAGGGCGAGTGCATTTTCGCGGGCCTTCTCGAGATGTTCAGCTGCCTTGGCATAGCTGCGCATGACGTAGAAGTATTTCCCGAGGCACTCGTCCTGGAGAACGAGGGCCTCCTGACTGTCCCCGGAGCGGTTGACGGTCTGGTGGAAGATCCGGCCGGCTTCCTCGTAGCGGCCGGTCAGCAGGTAGAGCATGCCAAGATTATTCTCGCTTGCGGCAAGCCAGGGATCGCGATCCCCGGGTGGAAATTTCGAATGCTCCTCGATTGCGGTCTGGAGCGACTGCTCCGCCTCGCGGTAGTGTCCGGCAGCGGTCTCGGCTAGGCCCAGGTTGTCGAGGAGTTCGGCAAGGACGACCGGAGGATCGAACTCATTGAACTTGCCCTCGAGGGTGAGGTCGCGGGCCAGACGGAGGTGCTTGACGGCCTCGTCAGCGAGGCCAATTTTTTTCTCGATCGCGCCCAGCGAGTGAAGAGTACGGGCCCAGTCGTAGCGGTTGAGCGGTGAGTTTTCCTTGTCTACCTCCGCGGCCCACTGCCGCTCGATGCGCTGCAGGACGGGTTGGAGATCATGGTAGCGCCGCTCGGTGAGGAGTCGTCCGACATCCTCGGCGGAGTATTGCTCCTCCTCTCCGAAAAGGACGGGCTGGCCACCCAGAGAGAGTGCCAGGATTACCGCTACTGCACGCCGACCCGGTAGAAGCATGGGGATGTGGTTACCGTTACGTCGAAGCTGATGGTCACCGAATTGCCATCATGACCTTCCGCGCTCAGTGGAAGGACTGAGCTCGTGAAATCAGTCCAGGTCTGCAAATCGTAACTTCGCTCGATGATGAGGTTGGAGCCGTCACGGAGGGAGAACGGTTCGGTCAGGGCGGACGGCTGATAGAGAAAGCAGGACAGCTGGAACTCAAAGGTGGCGATATTGGTGCCGGGGTCGTAGTCGACGCCGAGGAGCGATGGCCGGTAGTCCGGGCTGCGCGGGTCCAGACCCCAGATGTATTCCTCCTCGTTTGTCCAGATGTCGTCGTCGTAGTTCTCGCTCTCTCCATCCTCGGGGCCAAGCTCGTACCACAGTGCCCAGTCAGCATACGTCATGATTCCCGGGATGCCGGAACCCTGACCTGGCACGTAGACGATGGCTCCGGCCTGCGAGTAGGTGTCGACCATCGCGGTTTCCATCTGGGCGGGAGTGAGGACGGGATTCGCGCTGAGATACATGAGAGCGGCTCCGGCCGCGAGAGCCGTGGAAGCGCTCGTTCCGCTCACGCTGGTCGGGGTTCCCAGTTCGCTCGCTGCACTGACGCCCTCGCCGGGGGCCCAGAGTTCAACGCCCTTCGGGCCCCGGGTGGTGGCTACCTTAATGAGGTCGTCATCAATGGCCCCGACACAGATAACGCCATCTCTGCTGGCGGCGAGGTCGGAGGGCGTGTGGTCGGGGGGCTGGCCCGTGCCGTTGCCTGCAGACAGCAGGACAGTGGCAAAGACGCTCGGTCCGATTGTGTTGTCAATGGCGCTTTTGAGAGCGGCGCTGCTGGAGCTTTGGTCGGCGGCGCTGCTGGCTATGCAATAGACCGCAGGGTCATAGAGGTGGTGCTGGTTCTTGTGGGTATTGGCAAGGGTGATGGCCTCGATCAGCGAGCTGATGGTGGCGTTCACGCCGTTGGGATAGATGTCGTAGCTGTAGACCGTGATGGGTGTTCCCTGAGCCGCCCCGCTACCGGGCCCTGCAATCATGCTGAGCATTTCGGTGCCATGATCGAACTTGGTGGAGAACTCGGGATCTCCCACCCCACGCACGAGGATAGAGGGATTGAGCGTAAGGTTGGGGTTCCCGTCAAAGTAGGGCAGGGCATCGTTGACGGCGCTGTCGATGAGGTAGAGGTAGGTCTCCCGGCAGGTTTCCGGATAGGTGTAGCTTCCAGTCCACGGACGAGTGTGCGCGTCATTCAGGGCTTCGAGAGCCCAGCCGGCGGGGTCGACCGTGCCGTCGGCCTTGAGCTCGACATCCTCGAAGACATCGACTCCCTTGATCTCGGCCAGTTGTTCGGTGGTCAGGTAGGCGGAGATCAGGCGGGTATTCTGTGCCGGGCGGTCGATGACACGGTAGATTTCGCCTTCGGTCTGGTTGATTTCCCGGATGAGGCGGCCGAGTTCCCGGTCCGGATCGTTATTCCTCAGGATCCAGGCGCGCTGCGTGGACTCGGCCTGTAGAATAGCCGCGTAGGCGCGTTCTTCCTGTTGGAGACTGAGCGGAACGGAGCCAAAGAACTCGGGGGTTGTTCCCTGCATGCCGCCGACGAGGACCTGCAGTTCCCGGTCGGCTGCGGCCACGGTGAGGCCCTCCGCCCGCGAGGAGCCGTTGGAGTCCACGAAGCGCATGGGTTCTCCCAGGGCGTCCACGGCCACGACCGCGGCGTCTTCCTGCCCGTTCTGGGTGACGTCCTTGAGCTGGTATCCGCCCGTGAAACTGACCGCAACGTAGGTGTTGCCTGCGAAATCGACATCGAGGTCGTGAGCCTCCATGGAGCTTCCGTTCGCGGTAGCATCTCCGAGGAGCCGGTCATTACGGAGTTGCCCGCCTGCAGGATGGAGAAAGAGAAGGTGCGCGTGCCGGGAGGCAGCAGTGGGTTGGTCCCGCAATTCCTTTCCCCCGACGGAGAGCTCCCGCCCGTCGGAGGATACGGCTACCCGGATGCCCCCGAGGGGCCCCACCCCCAGTCCGCCCGAGCGCTCCTCGCCGGTCGGGGAATCGATGATAGTGCGCCAGCGTTGCCGGCCGTCCGCCTTGTCGAGGCGGACCACGAAGACGCCCCGGTTGTTGTCCTGGCCCGCCTCGAATTCCCCCTGGACGTAGAGGCCCGGTTGTCGGGAATCGAAACCTGCGGCGATATGGGTGGTAGAGATTGTCTCGGGGGGGGCTGGAATATCCCAGACCTGCTGGAAACTGGCGCTGTAGCGGCGGGCGAGGGTTCCGGGCCCGGTCACGTAGATGTCTCCCTTTTCATCCAGAGCCATACCGCGCAGGCTCAGGCTCGGAATCAGGACGGCCTGAACCCAGGTGCCTCGGACGGGATTTGCCACCGCGAGGAAACTGGTGGGTCTGCCTCCCCCGCCGTTGGGATCGATGAGTTCCACCTGGGGAAGAGGAGGTGGGCGGTCGAATCGCGCACGGCCCTGGAAATGGCCTCCCACCAGCAGGTTCCCGTTCGGACCAAGGACGACCTGGGTGATCACAGCATCTCCTGGTTCGCAGCCGACGGACAGGAGCCAGTCGACGACCCAGTTGTCTTGTGCGGAATCCAGGGTGAAGCCGGCGAGAACGCCGTCCCGCTGATTGGCACTCCGCAGGGGTGCGAGTTGCCCCATCCTCAATTCCCGCGTGAAGGATCCACCGGCGAAGGCGCGGGCTGGATCTTCGTCGGACGTTCCAGCCGGGATGGCTTCCACCGCCTGAAAACTGGCGCTTCCTCCAATCAACGGGGAGGGTTCACTCCCGATGACATTCTTGTAGTCGACGACCTGGCTCCACGCAGAGGTAGCCAAGCCCACGAAAATGATCGTGGCCCGGTGCCTGATGAGGCGGGTGGCGGCTATCATGTGTTGTCTCACTATAACCGGACTTGCGTGGCCCCGATTTCCGGAAAAACGGAAAACGGGGTAGATCCCTGCGGTTGGAGGAGGGCGGGAAAAGCCATGACCTTACGAGAATAAAGCAAAGGATGGGCTGGTTTGGGAAGGATATTCAAGTCTGCGGTAAGTCAGTCCGGAGGTCCATGCCTCCGGAAATGGGGAAAGTGCCGGGCCCGATTCCGTGGCAGGGAGTGCCTTCCTGTTGCCCGGAAAGGTCTTTTCAAGCGAGTGGGCGACCCGCAGGGTGCGTTCAGGAAGTCGATGCCGATGCGCACAATCGTTTCAATAACTCTCGGGCTCCTGCTCTGGGTGGGTCCTTCGACCTGGCTCCTTGCTCAGGAGGGTACGGAGCTTGCCCCGCGGGGCCTGGCCGGACAAACGGAAGGGGAATTGCCCTTTGGGAAGCGTGAGGTGATGGCCCAGGAGGGAGTCGATCACTCGGAGGTCCTGATCGCACGGTTGGAATCAATTCGCCTGACCGGACGTGAAGAGGCGGAAGAGAAGCGCCATGTCGGGGCAGATGGTGGGTGGGTGGTGACGCAGGGCCTTACCATCGATGAGGAGGATGTCGCAGAGGCCATTCTCCCTTTCCTGGGTCATCGGTTGACGGCGCGGGGGCTCGATCGCCTGATCGAAACCCTCCTGCGCCATTACGAGGCGAATGATCGACCGGTTACGGACATCTTTGCGCCGGATCAGGCTCTCGACCGCGGAGCGATTGAGCTGGTCGTTATTGATGGGGTGGTGGGAACAATCGGATTGGAGAGTGGAGGTGTTTTCAATGACGAGCTTCTCGCTGGCGCAGTTCGGCTGCGGGGAGGAGAAGTTCTCCGTACCAGCGAGCTGCAGCGTCACCTCGACTGGTTCAACCGGAATCCTTTTCGCCCCGCCACCCTCTATGCCGCTCCCGGAGCGGGGGAGGGCGAGGCCAACATGGTGTTTGCCTTTGGAGAGCGCCGACCGTGGCGGGTGTATGTCGGCTATGAGAATACCGGTGCGGAGGCGGCTGGAGACAGCCGCTACCTGGCTGGGATCAACTGGGGCAACGCGTTCGACCTTGATCATTCGCTGAATTATCAGTTTACCACCAGTGACTCTCTCAAGGAATTGAGTGCCCACGCTCTGAGCTGGGACATTCCCATTCATTCCCGGCATCATTTTGCGCGCCTGTCGGCCGGCTGGGCAGAGATCTCCACGCAGAGTCGCTCGAGTGGAATCCTGGTGGATACGTCCGGGACGAGCTGGCAGCTGGGCGGTGCCTACGGCATGCAGCTCACCCGCTGGAACGATTTCAAACAGGAAGTGTCCGTGGGAGTGGAATACAAATCCTCGGATAACTTCCTCGTCTTCGGGGGAACCAATGCCCATCCGGGAGCGGTGGTGGAGGTCCTGCAGTTTCGAGCGGATTACCAGGCCAGTCGTCAGTTCGGCAGGGAGGGAGGCTTACAGCTGAGTGCATCCCTGGTTGCAAGTCCAGGGGGCTTGTCGGGGCTCAATTCTGACCAGGACTTCGAGCGTTTCCGGCCGGGAGCGGAGGCCAGCTATCTTTACGGGCGGGCCAAGGCGGTGTGGGTGCGGCGCCTTCCCGATTCCTGGACCTTGCGGGCGAGTGGCCAGCTGCAGTTGTCCAGTGGGGCACTCCTGCCCACCGAGCAGCTCGGCCTGGGCGGGCATGCGACGGTGCGTGGGTTTGAAGAACGGGAATTTCTGGCCGATCATGGCTATGTGCTCTCGACGGAACTGCGTGCCCCATCGCTCAGAATACCGCTCGGAGAGGGCCATCCGGTGCAGGTTCAGTTCCTTGGATTCCTCGACCACGCCGGCGGATGGCGGCGTGGAACGGGGCCCGGGCAGGACGGACACAGGAGCTTTACGAGCATGGGGGCGGGCCTGCGGGCCCAGTTTGGCCGGTATCTGAATCTGCGCGCGGACGTGGGAGTGCCGCTGGACCGGGGCGATGCCGTGCGGGGTCACGTGGGGGTGACGAGCTCCTTCTAGGGAGAGTCCGGGGGGGCTGATTATTCCCGTTGTCAACGGGCCCGTGGACCATTAGGGTCCGCCTCCCGCTCGCAATTGCGATTGCACATCAGGACAGGTGCCGGAGTGGTCGAACGGGCACGCCTGGAAAGCGTGTGTGCCGGAAACGGTACCGTGGGTTCGAATCCCACCCTGTCCGCGGTCTCAACCTTGTTTCTTTCATAAGGAAGGACGAGACCAGAGGCGGCGTTATCCGGCTGATTCTACGAGAATCTGTCTGATCGCCGTGCCGTTCGCGGGGAACTCAAGTTGCCAAGGGCTTGCGAGGCCAGCGAGTATGCGCCCCTGCCTCAGTCCGCCCGAGCAGGCGTATCCGGGCACAAATTCGAACTGACAACTTCAATCCGATCATCGGCCCGGCGCTTAGAGGGACGCCAGAATCATCGCGGTTGCGCGATAGAAGGGAAGCGCCGCCGCTTCGCGAAGAGCATTCGCAAACTGACTCATCCAAGGATCCAGAGCCCGCTCCAGACGCCGACAGAGCGAAGAAGAAAGCGGAACGGGAGGCACGAAGAGAGATGAGAAAGAAAAAAGAACGAAATAAGGGAGATGAGCATGAGCACACATCCCCTCTTATTGCGGGCTTTGAGACCTGGAGAGAGATGAGCCTATTTCTTTCTCACTCCAGTAAGCCCATCCGTCCAATGGGGCGGATTACCTTCCTTGAGCCACGCTAAATTGAATTTCGCGAAGACCACGTTGTCGACTCGGCCGGGTCTGTGACTCGTTTCGAAGAGAACGTAGATCACTCCATCCTTGTCGGCGGTCAATGAGCAATAGGCGGCTCCAAGGTGGTGGGGAATGTGACGTGAAACCGGCCAGGTTTCTTCTCGATCGAAGCTGGCCATCACGACGACCTTGGTCCACTCAACGAAGTTCTTGGTTTTGGGAACCGATCCCCGCTTGTGCCTCAATCCTTCATTTGCAATCGCGAAGAGGAGCACATCTCTGTGTCTCGTTGCCCCGTCGGGCATCCGTGCCAGTCCCGCGCTGGTGCCGTAACTTGGCATCCTTGAATTAGAGAAACTGGGTCTCGTTCCGGAAGTCTCAAAAAGCTCATCCGATGCGCTCCAGTCGACAAACGTCCTGCCTCCATCGTAGCTCCAGGCGATCCGGCGTCGATCGTCGGCTGACATATGTGAACGAGAGTTGATGTAGAGACTTCCATCGGAGAGTTCGGCCACTGCAGCTTCTCCCGTTCCTGACTGGACCGGGTCACTCTCCCGCCAGGTTTTACCACGATCGTCACTGTAGTAGACCGCGTTGTAGTGAAAGGCGAGGTCGCTCCTGCCCTTCTTGAAATTGAATCGAAATCGCGTCGGCAAAATCAGGCGCCCCTTGTGCGGGCCGTGGCGGAGAGTGATGCCAGCTTCACTTCCCATCGTCCCTCCATGGTCGGGCCCATTCTGGTGAAAGACCACCTTCTCCGGGTTCCAGGTCTTCGCTGTATCCTTGCTTCTCCACGCTGGCACATCCGGACCAGGGTCGAGCAACAAGATGTCTCCGGTCACTCGGTCAACAATGACGTTACCCCCTTCACATTTGGGAGAGATGGTTTGACGATCGGACCAGGTTTCTCCCTTGTCTTTGCTTGTACGATAGAACCGGGAAAGGCCAGCGAAGGCAATCAAGGTTCCATCGTTAGCAACGACAATTTTAGGAAGGCGAATCTCTTTATGATCTCCTTTGGAGACGAAGAGAGTCTCCATTTTGAAAAGGGGTTTATCGATTTTCTGCTCCTGGGCCTCCAGTGGAACGGGGAGCCCGGCCGAAATCATCAAGAGCAGGGCGGCGGCAACTTTTACGCATTGGTTTTTCTGGGATCGATAGCGAGGTGATTCCTTCTCTGACCCCGGTGCCCTGGGCGACTGCAGGCCGGGGTTGGAGAGGGTTCCGGGGGAGGAAGAGGTGCAGATCCTGTTCATTGACCCCTTATTGACAGGAGATCGATTCCTCCGCCAGTCCTAGAATTGGCTTCAGGCGGCAAACCGCCTCAGCGCAAAATCGCTGACGTCCGCAGCCAGTTTGGCTTCGCGCCCTGCCTTCTCCAGATCGCTGGTCTTCAGGTCGATAAGGAGCTTCGACTTGCTTTCCAACCGGTGGGACTGAAAGTCGTGCCAGCATGAAGATTTGTCCGCCCTCCGTCCTTGCTGCCCTGGTGATTACCGCATTGAACAGCCCGCTGGAGGCAGATGCCGGCGGCGATCCGCTTCTGCTCATGTGCAGGAACGAGCAGTTTGAGGTCACCTCCGCCTTGCGCACTGCGTTCTTTAGCCAGGCCAGGAAGAACGCGGAGCGTCGACTTGAGGAAGCAGGGCAATCGCTTCCGGACGGGTTTCTGGCCTGGGTCGAATCCGACCCTGACATCGCCACCGGGGTTTATGCGGTACACGATGCTCCCGAGGACGTTCTCCTCTGGCTTTACTCCCTCCGGCTGGATCTTGGCAAAGCGAAGTTCGAGCAATACCGCCAGCTGGCACTCGCCGCGGCCCTGGTCAGCGCCAAGGAGGGACTGCCTGCCGACATCTCCCCCCGGGAACCAATGAAACTGGTCATTCCCGGCGACCCTCGGGTTCTGGTTGATACCAGGGATCCGAAACGTCAGCTGGACGTCAATGACCACATCGTCAACTTCCTGAACGACCATGTCATCGAAGAGGATGTTGTGATCGATGCGAAGACCGGCGAGTTGAAATATGACAAGCGCGGTATCGCCATTCCCGCACCGCAGCGAAAGAAGGGTGAACCGGCGCCGAAGACGAAGAAGATCAGGCGCACGCTCTACGCTGCCGATGTGATGGCGAGCCGGGAGCTGCAGGAGAAGTTCAACCTCTACATGAAATCCAAGGGGCACGAGGTGAACATCGACTGCGGAGACCGGGTCATCCACTGGCACAGCCGTGACGCGGTGCGCGGCGAGGCTTACAGGAAGATCGATGCTGCCTACCGGATGTTCCGCACAGCCTACGAGGCGAAAGGGTTACTTCCGAAGAAGCGCGACGCGTTCGCGACGCCGGCTGAGCGGTGCCTCTACGCGATCCGCAATTTCGAGCACACCTTTCCCCCGGAGGAGCAGAAGCAACGCAACTGGCCTCCGTTCCCGCTCACGGCCCCTTGGGTGCTGCTGACCATGCTGGCCGCCGATCATCAACCCCTGCGAGAACGGGAAGAGCGCTGGATAGCCTTTCGTGACCGCGGTGAGTTTCACCGTTACGGGGAGTATATCCACGGGATTGCGCAGCAGTTCCCAATGCAGTCGGCGCGCCGGTTGAAGCCCTACCCCTTCACCTACGCCACGATCCAGATGATGCTCAAGGATGGAGGCGTGTGCGGGACGATGGGTTCCATTTCGGCTCGCGGCCACAACATCCTCGGCGTCCCCTCCTGCCAGGCGACTCAGCCTGGACACTGTGCGGTGGTTTTCTTTCGCCATGGACCGGAGACCGGGATTTTTCGCTGCGAGGGCGGGCAGTATGCCACTGGCGGAGATGAAAAAACAGGTCCGTTCACCCCATGGCCGTTCGAAGGCGAGTTCAGGCGTAACAGGCGTACGAGTGGTCATGAGATCGAGTTCCGCGGAATCAGGAAGATGGTCTATCACCAGAGCCTTGCCTGGGGCGTGAACTACGGACTGTCCGCCTATCACGATGGAACGATCGCGCACGCCGTCTACAAGATGCTGCCCGTGGAACAGAGGCAGCAGGAGGGGCGGAAACTGCTTCATCATGCGATCGGCCGGAATCCCTATCACCTTCTCGTTATCGATACCGTGATTGCCTCGACGGACACCCCGCAGGGGCAGGCTGAGTTCTGGGCAATTTTCCGGAGCGCCCTGGCCGGGGCCAGGGGGAAGCGTGGGTGCCCGGTCGATGGTCTCTATCTCACGACCGTGCGGAACAAGGTCTTTGATCGGATCGCCAGGCTCCCGGTGCCGGAAGACGCGCAAGAGGCCGAAAAGGTTTTCGCGTTCCTGGAGGCGGAGAAGTGTGATCGAGACGATCTGCTCCAGCGCTATCGCAGGGGAACGAGAAAAGGGCGGGAGAGCTCGTCAGGATCCTAGTTGGGGATGCCGGGCCTGATGAACCGGCACACCGCTGCAAAAAAAAACTGCCCCGGTTGAACCGGGGCAGTGAGGGGCGGACCGCGGGAGGGAATGGCGCTCGAGGCCTTGTTACCGCCGCAGGTAGGTCATGGAGGCATTGGGGCGTCCAACGAAGCAGAGGTGTGTGAATCCGTATCTCCGGATGATTTGGAGTGCTTCGGAGGCTTCCCGCTGGTTGGGGAATGAGAGGAGGTAGTGGTTCCCCTCCACAATCTTCCAGCTGCCGCGGATATTCTTTACCTGGAGGTTCCGTGGATTGAAACGGATGGCATCCTCTCCGGGCATGGAGCCCACCGGGGCCCTTCCGCCTGTCAGCCAGTATTCAAGGGATGGATCCGGGCGCCCGACGAATCCCCGGGAGTCGAGGCGGTAATGACGGATGATCCGGAGGCACTGCTCGGCTTCCGCCCGATTCGGGAAGACCTTCATGCGGGAGCGCCCGTCGGTGAGGAGGTATTTGCCCCCGGCCTCCGGAACGATGCGCAGGCAATTGGTATCAAAGGCCAGACGGTCTTCCCTGGGAGCGGGAGCGGGCCCCGGATTAGGCAGGGGAGTCGGCTGGGGGATGGGAATCGAGATCAGCGGGAATTTCCGCCAGTTCTTTCGATGGGGAATCAACTCCTCCACGATGCTGTAACGGCCTCCGACATACATCTTGAGCTTGAGCTGGTTGGTGGTGAATACCTGTGGTGCCGAATCCGTGGTGGAGAGAGTCACGGTTGCGGTGCTGCTCCCGCTGCGGAGGCGCGCGGGTCGGTATGAGAAGTGGCGGGAGGAACTGCCGTCATTGGCCATTTCAATGCCCATGAAGACCTCCGAGCCGAAGTTCCCGGAGTAATGGTACGAGACTGAGAGCTTGAGTTCGTTGTGGCTTTCCGAGAGGACGCGGATGCCGCGAATGTCGTTGGCTGCTGCGCTGCTGACCGTGGCGGCTGCAACCATGAGGGGGAGAAGGAGCCGGCCTCTGGTTTGGCGGGTGATCCTGTTCAAGGGGGATGGGGTCTGGGAGGTCATCTGGATATATTCTTTCTAGTTTGGAGTTTTGCTTGGAGACGGGACAGGGGAGAGAAGGTCCCGCTGTCTGTTTCAATGGACGGACCGGGAAGTGGTGTTATTCATCCCGAGTGAAGAAGATTTCAACGGACGGAGGCTGGAGTGGAAAAATGCCCGAGGACAGGGTGAGGGTGGACGACCTGACTGGCGGGGTGAGTATCTGTGTTCAACACGAGCCCCACAGTCGCTCAGAGACCCAACGTCCCCAGCATTGCGAGCCCGGTGAACGGGGACCCTGCCATGAACCTCACCCTGCTTGATGATTCTGCCCTGCGCAGGACTGCTGAAGTCAGCCCTGATGGCATGGAATGGGCCGGGGGTGGTGAAGGCGCTGATGATACCGTTGATTCCCAGCATGCGGTCAATGGGTCGACCGCTGCCTCCATGGTTCTCCTTCCCGAAGGGCCCACTCGCCTCTGCCGTTTCGTGGTGGAATGAACGTTGCAGCCTGCACCGCTGGACGGTGGATGAACGATGCGGGAGGGGGGAGGAAGGCGTCCTCCTCTTGCCTGGTGGAAAGAGGCGTTCCCTAAGGGGCTTGGAATTGCACCCTGAAAAACCTCCGTGGATTTTCCACGGAGCCCTCGAAATAACGAATCTGTGTGGTTGCTGGAAACGTGATCAGGTTTTCCGGTTCCTGCCAGCGCGTCCAGTCCACCAGGTCTGTGCTCGTTTCGATCAGGACTGCTCGATTGGCAGGTTGCTCGAAGCTCAGCGAGAAGCTGCCTGACTGGTAGGACACCTCCGGTCCCATGGCGGCATCAGGCCGCAGGGGATTGGACCCGAGGAGATACTCGAGCCTGTTGCCGAGTCCATCCTGGTCAGGATCGGCCAGGGGTTGGGCCTCCGGGGAGACCTTGCTCCCAAAGTGAAGTTCCTGGAAAGACGGGAAACTCTGCCGGGCTGGAGAGAGATTGATCCATTGAGTCAGGAGATCCACTGCCTGGGGATCGACCTCGTTGCTGGAGAGCGGCGGCATACGCAGGGAACCTGTCCCCTGAAGCCGTTTGAGGACGACCGAATGAGCTGCGTCCCCGGGAACGAGAAAACGATTGGCCTCGTCACCCAGGTCGTTGACCAGAATGCCGTTGATCAGGCTTGCGAGGTCGGTAGGAGTACTCGCGCGGGCGTCAAAGTGCCCGGGTGCCGGGGCTCCCGGTTGATGGCATTGTGAGCAGTTGGCTTCCAGATAAGAACGAACGCGCCATTCGACGGAGACCTCGTTCGCATCCGCGGGAGCAAGGGCAGGCAGCGTGGCGGGGTCGGCAGTCGGGCCATCCAGATAGCCCGCCGACCGGAGGGCCACGATCTGGTTCAGACTCTGAGCCCCGTAACGATGTTCCTTGTTCATCTGCCGGGTGTTGAACCCGAGAGCAAAACCACCGGCCTCGGTGTGACAGGAGCGGCAGTCCGAGCGACTCGGATAGTGCCAGGTCTGGAGCGGGGCGCTGCCCGGAATTATTTCGGACAGGCCTTCTTCCGCAACGAGGTCGGCGTCGCTTTGGTCCTCCCTCCACTTGTAGGTGAGGCCGTAGACATCCTCCCCGGTCTTGACCAGGAAGCGCGTTTCGAGGCGGCGGCGCGTAGAGGGGTCGCCCCGCGTGGTCTCGAAGTCAAAATGCTTTACCCAGACCATGCCGGAGGGCAGGCCCCACGAACCGGCGGGGTCGAACTGCACGACGTCGACCGCGTTGCGAACCGCGAACCAGCGTGACTTGACTGCGTAATCGCTCCAGAAGGCGACATTCGGCTCGTAGGCCACCAGACCGGGAGCAGGCGCAAGAGTGCCGAGATCGGAAAACGCCCCGGTTTCAGAGAGGGTGGCAGGGGGGGCGTTGCCCTGCACGCCGGTGCGTCGAAGCCGCTCGATCTGTCCGCTCGAGAGGTCGCAGAGCAGGGCGTCGCCATTGCGTGGATCATAGCCCCAGCTCGCCACCCGGGTGTCCCGCCCGAGCCGTTCTCCGGTCCAGGTTCCGTCCGCTTGCTCGGTCAGGGCGGCGATGTATCCGGAATTGTAATCGCAGAAGAGATATTTACCGAAGAGTTCGGGCAGGCGGTCTCCCCGGTAGACCACGCCCCCGGTAACCGAGGTGCCGAAGATCACGCTGTCATTGGAGGTTCCGTTGTTGGTGCGATCGTATTCATAGATGGGATCATCGGCCCGGTAGCGTGCCGGGGGCGAGGGGCCGGGACCGGAGGCATAGGCGTGATCGCCCTCCCGCCAACTCCACCCCCCGTTGAAGCCCGGGGTAATCAGGTCGATCTCCTCGTAAGCACCCTGGCCGACATCGGCAGTGAAGATGCGGCCGGTCTCCGGATCGATGCTCATGCGCCATGGATTGCGCAGTCCGATGGCATACCACTCCGTCCGGATCTTGTTTCGCTGCACGGTGAACCCATTGTAGGTCACGGTGGCACCGGAGCCCTGAGAGAGGGCCACAAACGGGTTGTCGGGGGGAATGCGGTAACTGCCCGGAGTGATGGCGCTGTCTCCCACCGTGCCCGTGCTGCTTTCGTCATGAGGCTGGGGGGCGAGAGATCCGGGCTTGGAATCGACATCGATGCGGAGGATTCCGCCAAAGAAGTCTTTCGCAATGTGTCGTGAGTTGTCGTAGGCGTCCCCGCCGCCGCCCTCGTCGCCGGTGGAAATGTAGAGGTAGCCATCGGGGCCGAATTCCATGTCCCCGCCATTGTGATTTCCAGCCTGGTCCCGCTGTGTGATGAGGGGGGCCTCGGTGGACGGGTCGGCTCTCGTGGCTGCATTGTAGTTGCCGGGTCTGCCCGTGGCCTGAAAGCGGGCCACCCGCTGGTGGAGTCCACCGGTATTCAGGCTGTAGAAGAGGTAGAAATAGCCGTTCTGGTTGTAGTTGGGATGGAAGGCAAGGCTCAGGATGCCGTTTTCGGAATTGCTCTGGAGGGAGCGCCCCTGCGCCCGTAGATAGCTCCGGAGATTCATGAAGGTCGACTTCGTCAACGTATTGAGATCGACCACTTGAATGCCCTGGCTTCGCTCAACGACGAACAGTTTGTCAGAGACCCCGGGAGGGGACGCGATATCGAGAGGGTCGTTGAAGCTCAGGTTGCCAAGGGCATTTTCGGTGGCATAGCCAGTTGCCCGGGGCAACTCGGTCGGGAGGGTCAGGTTTGCAGACTGCCGGATGAGCTGGGCCTGTGCACCAGGTGGAGCGAGCGCCAGGAAGAGGGGGAGGAGATAGCGCATCCTTGTCATTCGACCACGATACGAAACCTCTGGCAGAGTTCCACCGCAAAGAGCCGGCAAGGGGGAGGACCTGTTCGATTGCGCTAACCCGGATGCCTTGCCGGATGAGGCCTGCCCCGGCCTGTCCTACGATCGATTTCTTGACGGCCACGCCCCGAGAGCCGGGACTCTCTGCCATGATTGAGAAGATCCCCGTCGTCCACCTGCTTCTACTCACTTTCTCTGCCCATCTGCTGGTCGCTGCGCCCGGGGAGGACCCGCTGGTTATTCCGGACAGTGACGAGGGGCTGCCCGGCGCCGGTCCCCTGCGACGGAGCGATTGGTTCCGTGGTGTCTGGAGGAAGCGGCGTGGCTCGTGGCTCGACAGGACCGGGGAGCAGAAAAACTCCGTTGTCTTTCTGGGTGATTCAATCACGCAGGGATGGCGCGATGATTTCGGGGGCGCCTTCGCCCCTCTCAAGGTAGCCAATCGCGGAATCAGCGGAGATACGAGCCGCGGACTTCTCGTGCGGCTTGAGAAAGATGTTCTTGCCCTTCACCCGAGGGCTGTCGTCCTCATGATCGGGGCCAATGATCTTGCCGAGAAGGCGGGAGGCGAAGTGGTTTTCGGGAACGTGAAGCTGATTATCGAACGCCTCAAGAAACACAATCCGAAGATGCCCATCGTGCTGTGTGAAACGTTCCCCTGTGCCCCGGACAACTACCGTCCTGTCGCCGAGATCCGCAAGATCAACGCCCTCTACCGGGAGGCCTATCAAGATGATCCCCAGGTAACTCTGGTGGAGACCTATGCCCTCTTCGCGGGAAGCGACGGGGCCTCCCTTCCAAGGTTCCTCCCCGACCGGGTCCACCCCAATGCAGCGGGCTATGGGGTTTGGGCCGAGGCTCTGAGGCCGGTCTTCTCCCGGTTGGGTCTGGGAGAGTCGAGGCCCAGCCAGGACCTGGATTCCCCCTGACGAAATGCCCGGGAAGGAATGAATGCGACCGTTTGGTTCGTTCAGAAAGCGGGGTTTCTCCGGGCATTTGCGGCCAAGCAGGAAGAAGCAGGGTGAAATTTCATCCAAAGAAACTCGCGATTTTCACGTTTTAAGGCAAGAAGAGCCAACCAACACCGTGAGCCAGCACATCCAGTCACCCGAGACCGAGGCAGAACTCCGCCGTCAACGGAGAATGGCGACCACCATGAGCATGGTCATCGCCGTGCTCTCGGTCACCCTGATCGGGCTTATTCTAGCCTTTATCATCCTTCCCAGCCTCTCCCAGAAAAGTGCGACGCTGGTCACCTATCAGGCTGCCATGCCTGAGGATGTTCGCCTGGATCAGAAGCGGATGGATACCCAGGTGCAGCGGAAGCCTTCGGCCCCCAGCAGTGCGATGGCGAAGGTGATTGCCAGTACCTCCCCCGCACCAATTTCAGTTCCGGTTCCGGAGGTCACCGAGAACCCATCCCTCGAGTTTGGATCTGATGGCGACTTCGGCTCGGGCTGGGGATCTGGTGACGGGACGGGAGCCGGGGGAACGAGCTTCTTCGGCCAGTCCGTGAGAGCGGAGCGAATCTGCTATGTGATCGACTTCTCGAGTTCGATGGGCTCGCAGGGTCGTGCCGATCTCATGCGGAAGGAACTCAGTAAATCAATCGGTCAGCTCTCGCATGGAACGAGCTACGGAATCGTCTTCTTCTCGTGTATCGCGTGGGAGGCCGGGAACCAGGTAAGTTTGAATCGCAATGGGGGAACGGCGGTTGTCAAGGTCCCCGGCGGCAAGAACTACAAGTGGAAAAAAGCCGGAGGCAGGGGGTGGGGGCCGGATGGAATCGGACAGCGTGCCAACTGGTTCACTGCATCGGCCAAGCAGCTGGCAGATTCGAGGCAGATCGTGAAGAAGGCGCCGCTATCCTCGGGGACATCCTGGGACAAGGGGATTGAAATGGCCCTCGATATGAGCCCTCCTCCGCAGGTCATCTGCTTCATGACCGATGGGGTCGCCAGTGGGTCGGACGTCTGGGCTCGTCAACTCGGTGCAAAAGCGAAATCACGGGGGGTGCAGATCAACTGCATAGCGCTCATGGAACCACGCGCGCACAAGGATCTCGACGAACTGGCGAAGCGTACGGGGGGACGGTTCTCCGTAGTGGACAAGAACGGGAAGCACAAGCATGTGCGCTAGGATGTCCTGCCATTGATCTTCCGAGGTGGAAGGCCTCGCCCCGGGGAAGGTGTTTCGAAACGAAGTGGTCTGCCTGAAACAGGGAGGGGTGTCCTCGAGATGAACACTCGTACGGCCGCACTCGTCTTTCGGACCGAACATGTCTGCGACCCCGAAAATGCTTCCAGGGGCGGGGTTGGAAGAATGGGGAGAGGGCTTTGCGCGAAAGGTGGCGCAAGTTCGTGAATGTGGCCGGCGATTCGTTTAAAGAGGGTTCAGTTTCCACCAATGACTTCCCGATGGACAAAGCCGGACGGAGGGCGATTTTACAGTCTCGCTCTCTTCGCGCTGGCTATTGTTCTTTGTGGCCGGGGCGCGTGGGCTTGCCAGATCTGCCTTCCGGCCGGGATGCATTCGGCTGCCGAGATGGTGCTGGAGGCAGAGTCGGTCGTGGTGGCACGCGAGGATTCCGGAGTTTCCGGTTTCGCCCGCGGGGTGAGGGTTCTCAAGGGGAGCTCCGGGGAGGTCGCGAGCGATTTTTTTTTTATGGGCCAGCCGCCCCGTCGACTGGGAGACCGGGGGCGGGAGATCATCTGTGCATACCGGGACGGGAAGTGGCAGTGGGTAGGCAGGGTGGATGGCGAGTTCATGATGGTCGTCGGTGAGGTCCTGGCCAGGGAGCAGGGTTGGAGAAGAAACCCGCCGGAGCGCGTCTCGTTTTTTTCGCGGTTCCTGGGGAGCGGGAACGAACAGGTGTCCGCGATGGCGCATCTGGAAGTGGCACGGGCGCCCTATGGGCAGATCAGGCGGATTTCCGCAGCGCTCCCGGTGGAGGAACTGCGGTCCTCGCTTCGAAACTTCCGGCTCTCGCGGTGGCATCCGCTCTACATTCTTCTCCTTGCGCAGGTAGCAGAAGAGGAAGACCGGGCGCTTATCGAGGAAAAGGTCAGGGCCGCGGTGGTCGGGGGGAATCCGCTCTGTCTCGCGGCCTGGGCTACTGCGTGGATAGAGCTCGCCGAGGAACCTGCTCTCCAGTTTCTGTCCTCAGCGTTTCTGGAGGTTCCGGGAAGGGATTTCGAACTGGTGCGGCAGGTGCTCCTTGCTCTGTCCGTCCAGGGGACGGAAGGGCTGCCCGGGGTGCGCGACCGGATTGTTCCGGTCTACCGGCTTGCGGTGAAGAACTATCCGGAGGCTATTCCGGTTGTGGTTGGCGACTTGCTGAAGTGGGAATGCTGGGATCTTCTGCCAGAGGTTCAGGAGGTCCTGGAGGCCCCCCCGGAATCGTTAAGGAGGGAGGAGTTGATTGCGCTGCAGGTCTACCGGAGCAAGGCCCACAAGGCGTTTGCGGCCGGAGAGCCCGGGCCTGGGCGGGAGGCCTGGCCGGTTGGCGTCGTGGGAGCCGTCGTCCTGCTGGTGATCATCCCGGTCACCATGGGCATCTGGCGGGCACGCCGCCGGAGCCGGCCACGAAGTCGTTCATAGGCCCTCGACCACGATCTTTTGTGATACCCTGCGGCCGGTGGCTGGATCGAGGAGAGTGATCTCGTGCTGGCCGGGAATAAGGTGAGCGGTGTGCCCATCGATATGCAGGGTGGGGCTGGACCATCGCGGGTCCCGGGGCAGATTACTCATGAGTTTGAGGAAGCGGCCTCCGCTGGGAAGTTCTGGATCGAGAAGGTAGGTGGCGGTCGCCATGGGCGAAATGATGCGCGGAGCGAGGTCGGGAGAATACTCGGAGGAGAGGGCAAGGTCGTCGTGGCGGTGATTGTCCGGGCTTGCGAACCATCCTGCATAGCGCTGGTCGATGAATGCGCGGCCCCGCTCATCGTAGTCGTCGGCATGGACGGGGTCGGGCAGGCGTCGAGCGAGGGTCAGTTCGCGAACGGCGAAGGGTTGGCCTGCTGGCGGGTTTTCCGGGAAGCGGTGTCCGGTCCGGCTGTCGATGAACAGGTCGAGAATTCCAGAGGGCCGCTGCAGCCAGCGGGGTTCACGTTTCTCGTGCAGCGCAAGCATGGTGCGGTGAAAGATGGGGCCTGCGCCGCTCACGCCCGATACGCCGCGGAGGGGCGAGTTGTCGAAGTTACCCACCCAGACCCCGACCGTGAGGTCGCGGGTGAAGCCGATGCACCAGTTGTCCCGGAAGTCGGAGGAGGTTCCCGTCTTCACGGCGGTCTTGAACGGAAGGCGGAGGGGGGAGCGGGAGCCGAAGGCCGTGGAGCGGGCGGTGTTGTCGCTGAGAATGTCGCTAATAAGGTAGGAGGCCTGAGGCGTAGCGATCGCGGTATGGAGGGTGGCGGACTTGGGCGGCTCCTCATGCAGGAGGAAGGTGGGGGGTCTGAACTGTCCGAGGCGGGCGAGGGACGCGTAGGCATTGGTGAGTTCGAGGAGATTCACCTCGGCGTTTCCGATAGTGAGGCCTAGGCCGTATTCTGCAGGAGATTCCCGGAGGGTGGTGATTCCGCTTTTCTTGAGGAGGTGGCCCAGAGGGCTTGGTCCGCCCACTTCATTGAGAGTCCGCATTGCAGCGACATTCAGGGAATTGGCGAGGGCATGGCGGATGGTGACCGGTCCGTAGTGCTTGTGGTCGTAGTTGAGAGGAAGATCGAGGCCCTCTTCGGTCCGGTAGGGCGTTGGAATATCAGCGATGATGCTGCCGGGGGAGAGTCCCAGCCGCTCGAAGGCGAGGAGGTAGGTGAATGGTTTCAGGGTGGAGCCGGCGGAACGGGGGGCGCGCGTTCCGTCGATCTGCCCTCCCCGCGGATTATTGAAATCCCCGGAGCCGACAAGGGAGAGGATTTCGCCGGTCTCATTGTCGAGAACGACAACCGCGGCGTGATGAGCGTTGGAGTGCCGCAGGTGAGCGAGCTCCTCCCCGACGATGGTGTTGACCTGGCGTTGCAGGGTGCGGTCGAGGGTGGTCCTGACAACCGGTTCGCCGGTCCCGCTGGTCGCGGAAGGGCCGTGCCTGAGACCGGCGGTCAGGTGTGGGGCAGCGTTTTCGAAAGGTGTGGAGTACAGGGTGAGGGGCTCCAGCTTGGCAGCAGCGATCCGGGCAGGGTCGTAGTTTTTCACTTCCGAGAGGCGGTCGAGGATCCAGTTGCGCCGCTCCAAGGCGGATTGGGCATTGCGGACTGGGTTGTGCAAGCTGGGTGACTGCGGGAGTCCGGCAAGGAGTGCGCACTCGGCGA
>CAWWCX010000027.1:0-19471 GCA_963935445.1 uncultured Roseibacillus sp. | reverse complement strand
AGCTCCGCGTCCAGGACGGCGCAGGGCAGTGGAGCAACACCCTCCTCAAGCGCGTTGAGATCTACGGAGGCCAGACCTTCGGTCTCTGGCAGGCCGGCGTCTTCACTGCGAAGGAACTACTGGAACCAGCCCTCAGCGGGCCCGGGAGCGACTATGACGAGGACGGTCTGAGCAACTTCATGGAATACGCCCTCAACACGAACCCCCGGGTTTTTGAAATGGCACCGGACGTTCCCACCGTGGCCGAGGTGAACGGCAAACTGGCCATCACCTTCGAGCGCTGGATAAAGGCCCCTGATGTCACCTACGTGGTGGAGATGAGCTCCGACCTTGAGAAGTGGACGGAAGTAACGACCGTCGAGAACGTGCTCAACCACGGCGACGGCACCCAGACGGTCACGATCTCAGATGACGCACCTCTCTCGGGCTTGTCCCGGCGCTTTGTCCGCATCGGGATCTCGCAGCCGTGACACGTGGGCCCCGCGCCAGCGGCACCAAGTCCGGAAACCCTGCTGGAGAGGACCCCTGCTGCGGGTGCCTGTCTCAGCCGAGAATCTTCTTCACGACCTCCCCGTGAACATCAGTCAGCCGGTAGTCGCGTCCCTGGAACCTGAAGGTCAGCTTCTCGTGATCGACTCCCAGCAGGTGCATCAGGGTGGCGTTGAGATCGTGCACGTGCACGGGGTCTCTAGTCACGTTGTAGCAGTAGTCATCGGTTGCCCCGTGGACATGCCCGCCTCTCACCCCGGCCCCCGCGAGCATCTGGGTAAAGCAGCCCGGGTGATGATCCCGGCCCGCCTTGTCACCGGGCTTCTGGGCGTAGGTGGTGCGCCCGAACTCTCCACCCCAGACGACGAGAGTGTCCTTCAACAAACCCCGTTGCTTGAGATCCTGGATCAATCCCGCCACTGGTTGCTCGGTATCGCGACACTGCCTGGAAAGCGTTTCCTTCAACTTGTCATGCTGGTCCCACCCCATGTGGAAGAGCTGGATGAAACGCACGTCCCTCTCCGCCAGGCGCCGGGCCACCAGGCAATTGCGGGCAAACGTGCCCTGCTTCCCCACGTTCGGCCCGTAGAGTTTCAGCACGTGTTCCGGCTCCTTGGAAATATCGGCCAGCTCGGGCACACTGGCCTGCATCCGGAAGGCCATCTCATACTGGGCGATGCGCGACTCAATCGCCGGGTCCCCGACCACCGCATGGCGCCGGCGGTTCAGGGCTCCCACGTCGTCGAGGATGTCCCGGCGGATCCCGCGGTCGATCCCCGCGGGATTCTTCAGGAAATATACCGGGTCCCCGGTGTTGCGTAGCTTCACTCCCGAATGCTCGGCCGGCAGGAAGCCCGAATCCCAGAGCCGGCTGTAGAGCGGCTGCGCGCCGCCGGCTGTCGACCGGGAGGTCAGGACCACGTAGGCCGGCAGGTCCTTGTTGAGCGCACCGAGTCCATAGGACACCCACGCACCGATGCTCGGCCGACCCGCCAGCTGGAAGCCGGTCTGGAAAAAGGTGATCGCCGGGTCGTGGTTGATGGCCTCCGTCTGCATCGAGCGGATGACGCACAGGTCGTCCGCGATCTCTCCCCAGTGGGGAAGCAGCTCACTCAATTCCATCCCGCACTGCCCGTGTGGCGCAAACTTGAAAGGACTGGGAAGCACTGGCAGGTTCTTCTGCCCTGAGGTCATGGTCGTGATCCGCTGTTCGCCCCGGATCGATTTCGGCAATTCCCTGCCCCGCTCCTTTTCGAGGCCCGGCTTGGGATCAAGAAGATCCATCTGCGACGGGCCTCCAGACATGAAGAGGGAAATAACCCTCCTGACTTTCGCGTTTGCCGGCACGACACTGGCCGCCTTGCCTTCCCCGTCAAAGAGGAGCGACCCGAGCGCCATGGCGCCGAGGCCATGCCCGGATGCCTGCAGGAAAGAACGTCGGCCCATCAAGACGTCTTCGCCATCTGATGCCGCCCCTTCCGTCGCTGCGCTCCCTGCCGGTCGGATATGTTCCTTCATCGGTTGATCACTTCATCGAGATTGAGAATGACATTCGCCACCGTGGTCAGGGCCGCCACCTCCGGCTTGGGCAGGTAGCCCGCGACCTTCGATTCGCCCTGGCCGAGGAGGTCCTCGGCAGCCTTTCCATTCTTCTGGTAGTGCTCCAGCCGGCGCTCATAGCCGCGGACCAGGATTCCAAGCTCCTCTTCGTCAGCCACCCGGGACGTCGCACAACGGAATCCCCAGGCAATCCGCTCCGCCGGCGTTCCTCCCTTGGTCATCATCCGCTCCGCAAACTTCTTGGCTGCTTCCACATAGGTGACCTCATTCATGAGGGCGAGGGCCTGCAGGGGAGTATTGGTCAGGGTTCTCTTCACGGTGCACATCTCCCGACTCGGCATGTCGAAGAGAAGCATGCTGGGAGGTGCAACGGTCCGGCGAATCCGGGAGTAGAGGCTGCGTCGGTAGAGTTTCTCCCCGTGGTCCTGGACGAAGGTTCCCCGCTTTTCCACCTCCAGCCAGAGCCCGGCTGGTTGGTAAACCCACCAACTCGGACCACCCAGCCGCTCCACCAGCAAGCCCGAGACAAGGAGAGCCTGGTCTCGCAGCATCTCCGCCTGCAGGCGGGTTCGCGGTCCCCGGCTCAGAAGCCGGTTGTCCGGGTCTCGTTTTAATTTCTCTTCCTCCACTACCGCACTCTGCCGGTAGGTCGCGCTCATCACCATCAACCGGATCAGCCTCTTCACGTCCCAGCCCGATTCCACGAAATCCACCGCCAGCCAGTCGAGGAGCTCCGGGTGACTCGGCCAGTCACTCTGCCGACCCAGGTTCTCGGAACTCTTGACGATTCCCGTCCCGAAGAACTGCTCCCAGAGCCGGTTCACGACAACACGGGCAGTCAGGGGATGCTTCCCATCCACCATCCAACGGGCCAGGTGAAGCCGATTCAGGCTCTCTGCCTCCGGAGTGGGAGAGAAGGCCTGCGGAAGCCCGGGAGACACCTCCTCCCCCTTGTCATCATACTGTCCCCGCTTCAGGACGAATGCCTGTCGGTCCACCTCATCGCGCATGACCATGACGTGCGGATGAGCGGCCTCCAGCTCCTTGATCCTGCCCGCCCGTTTCTTCTCATCGGGAATTTCCTTCTCGAGCTTGCTGACCGCATCCTCGAACACACTTTTCCGATAACGGTGGCGCGGCTCGGCACTGCCCCGCAGGTTGTTGATGAACCCTTTTTCATTCAGGCCATCGAACATGGCAAAGAGCTGGTAGAACTCCTTCTGGCTGATGGGGTCATACTTGTGGTCATGGCAGCGCGCGCAACTCAGGGTGAGCCCCAGGAACACCGATCCCATGGTCTCCACCCGGTCCATCACGTATTCCGTGCGCCACTCCTCCTCGATCGCGCCTCCCTCGGTCTGGATCCGGTGATTCCGATTGAACCCGGTAGCAACGATCTGGTCATCGCTGGCCTCCGGGAGAAGGTCCCCCGCCACCTGCCAGGTCACAAACCGGTCGTAGGGCTGATTGGCATTGAAGGACTCAATGACCCAGTTCCGCCACGGCCACTGGGCATTCTCCAGGTCATTGTCATATCCGTGGCTGTCCCCGTAGCGGGCTCCATCCAGCCACCAGGCCGCCATGCGTTCCCCGTAACGTGAAGAACCCAGCAACCTGTCGACAACTCTTTTGTACGCATCTCCCGATTCGTCTGAGAGAAAGGCATCCACCTCCTCGATGGTGGGAGGCAAACCCGTCAGATCGATCGAGACCCGCCGAAGGAGCTCCTCCTTCTTAGCCTCCTGCTGCGGTTTGAACCCGACCTTCGACAATTCACGCTCTACAAAGGAATCAATCGCATTCACTCCCCAGTCCCCGCCGGCGGGCACCTTACTCTTGACCGGGGCACGGAACGCCCAGTGACGTTCGTAGCGGGCTCCTTCCCTGATCCACTGCAGCAGGATGTCCTTTTCCTCCTGCGTAAGTGCAACACCCTCCCCGGCGGGAGGCATGATCTCATCCTCGTCATGCGACAGAATCCTGCGCACAAGTTCGCTCTCTTCCGGGTCTCCGGGCACAACAGCCCGGATTCCATCCCGTTCGGCATAGGCGGCCCCCCGCTCATCGAGGCGCAACTTGGCCTTCCTCTTCGCCGAATCCGTCCCATGACAGGCCAGGCACTTGCTGGCCAGAATCGGCAGGACCTCACGGTTATAGCTCACCTCCGCCTCCACGGTCGAAAAACCGCAGGGGAGCAGGAGCAGGAAAGGCCTCAGTCTCATCGACCCCGGATTAATTCAGGACCAGACCACCGTGGCAATGCAGAGATCATCATCTGATCATGGCCGGGAGAGGGTGGCGAACCTGCAGATTGGGATTGCCCGCCCCTTTTTGTCTCCCTAATCGTCAGCATGCGCCTCATCCGGACACTGCCCCTTGCAGTCGTGATTCTCCTCGGAGCTTCATGGGTGCCCGCCACCGGTGCCAAGCCCGCCTTCACCACCCGCCAGGACCGGGACGGAACGGTCTACCACATCGATTTCGAGCAGGTTCGCTCCCCCCGCGACCTGACCGCCATTCCCGGGGTCAAGGCAGCCTGGCACCAACAAGGAGCCCAGCTCAACGGCTGGCTCGCCAACGCCCGGGACGTCGATGGCGACGGCACCATCGAACTCTTCCTCTGCGCCGCCCGGGACGACACCCGCCGTATTGTCCGCTTCAATCAGGACGGAACCCGGGCCTGGGAGAGCGTTCCGGTGGGCGATCCCCTCGGGGGCGAAAGCGGTCTCGCGATCGTGGACCTCGATGCCGATGGCTCCTTCGAACTCGTCTTCAATCTCAGCCGGGAACTCTGGTGCCTTGATGCTGCGACTGGAAAAAGCCGCTGGAAGGTCGAACTCCCGCGGTCCCACGACAACTACCAGGTCTCCGTGGTGGGGCACTTCCTCGACAAAAAGGAACAATCCGTGGTCTGCCGGGTCGGAGCCGAGGTCAGCTGCTATGACGCGAAAGGCGAGAAAAAGTGGACCTACCGGATCCAGCACCGCAATCTCTATGGCCACGAGATGGCTCACTACGATACCGACCGGGACGGCATCGATGAAGTCTACATCTCCCTCAACGGAAAGTTCATCGTTCTCAATGGCGACGGCACCCTGCGCTGGTCGGACGACACCGTCCGCAACCACACCGACTTCATCCTCTGCGGGGATGTTGACGGGGATGGGGAACTCGAGATTGTCTACGACCTTGACGGCTGCGATGCCCTCAAGGGGCCGATCGCCTGCGTCGATGGGCGTACCGGCAAACCCGAAAAGACCTGGAAGTATCGCCGTCCAGGAATGGACCATCTGCAACGGGCTACCCTCGGCGACTTCGATCCCTCTCAACCGGGTCTCGAATTCGTGGCGGTGGGCAAGCGTCAGATCCGAGGCGGCCTGATCCTCTGGAGCGAAGGAGAGACCCATCACTGGCACAAGGACATCCCGGCGGGCTGGGTGACCTGGGGAGACTGGGACGGCAACAAGCATCCGGAAATCCTTCTCAGCGGAGGAATCGGGGGCCAGAACGGCTTCGAGGTCTGGACCGGATCCGGCAAGCGGCTCTACGCCCTTGCCGGCACCGGGGCCACCCCCATGGGAGTGGAGTCCGCCGGCCCGCTCCGCCCAGATCTCGATGGCAATGGCAAGACCGACCTGCTTGTCTGGACCCGGCGGGGCTACATGCTGCTGCTGGAAGCCCCCTGAACCGATGCCCTCCCACCAACCTTTCCAGCCCAGCTTGAGCAGCAGCGCCTTCCTGCGTATTCTCACCCTCTGCTCACTCTACATCTCGCAGGGACTCCCCCAGGGCTTCATCCACTACGCCCTCAAGAACCATCTTGCCGACCAAGGCTTCACCACCGCCGACATCGGAGGGGTCATCGCGATGATCAGTCTTCCCTGGACCGTCAAGTTTCTCTGGGGACCGATCGTTGACCGCTTTGGGATTGCGTCCATGGGTAAACGCCGCCCCTGGATCATCCTGTCGCAGGCCCTGACCGTGGTCGTCCTTCTGATCCTCGCCACCGTCCCGGGCCTCGATTCCAACCTGCGCTTTCTTGGCCTTGGCATCCTCAGCGTCAATATCTGGACCTCCCTCCAGGACGTCTGCACCGACAGCCTTGCCGTCGACCTCGTGCCGGAGAAGCAGCGCGGCATTCTCAATGGCTTCATGTATGGCTGCTCCTATCTCGGCAGTTTCCTCGGGGGCACGCTCATCGGCCACTTTCTCTTCATGGAGGGCGGGAGCGTCCAGCGTGCCCTCATCGTCCTGAGCGGCTGCGTCTTTGCCATCATGCTCCTTCCGCTCCTGATCCGGGAGCGAAGAGGGGAAAAACTTCTCCCCTGGACAGCAGGAGCCTCCCAGCTCAAGGAAGAAGAACAGCATGCCCGCTCCACCGCTCTGCTCTTCCGTCAGATCAAGCGAGCTTTCAGCCGCCCGATCGCCCTGACTGCCGCCCTGCTGGCCGTGGGCGCCCACATCGGGAATTCCGCTCTCAATATCATCGCCTCGAGACACTTCATCACCGAGGTGGGATGGGACAAGAAAGCTTACACCCTTCTGGAAAGCTCCGTCACTTTCTTCTCGCTGGGAGGCGCCTTTATCGGTGGTTTCGTGGCCAGCCTCCTGGGTGCCAAGCGCTCTGTCGTGCTCTCCGGCAGCCTGATTGCCCTCGTCTGGATCCTCTTTAGCCGATTGGAATCACACTGGAGCGAAGAGTGGCTCGTGAAAACCAACATGTCTGTTCTGGCAGCCCTGCTGGGGCTTTTCAGTGTCTCCATGTTCACCCTGTTCATGAATGTCTCGGAACGCCGGGTGGCGGCCTCCCAGTTCACCGCCTACATGGCCATGCTGAACCTTTCTATCTTTCTCGGAAACAAGTTTGCAGGCCCCTTGGAGGACTCCCTTCCCTCCGTTCCCACGGTCTACCTCGCCTGTGGCCTCTTCCACCTCGGCGTCATGGCCTTCGTCCTCCTCGCGATCAAGCCCCCGCAGAAACTCCCGGATCCATCCCCTCCCCCGACCGGAGAATCCTAGTTCTCCCGGATCCATTCTTCCACAGCCTGCTTCACAGCCCCCGGGAAGAAATCGACCAGGAGGAGCGGATTGACTCCCCCGGCAGCCAGGAAATGGTCTCCCCAGTAGGTGATCCGCCCCGATTTCCGGTAGGAATCCGCGAGGCTCAATGACCACCTGGGATTCACGATGCCGTCGCCTTCCGCAATAAGGTGCAGGGTGTTGATGTTTGATGCCGTGTAATCATCGGGCTCATTCTCCAGCCCCGCGCGGTCATACTGCGGCGAAAGGCTTCCCATGGCCGCGCTGTTGACGAAGATTGCATTCCTAACCTTCGCGAGGTTTCCAAGGTCCCGCCCCGAATCGAGAAGATTCAGCAGGTAGGAGGCGAGGGCGCCTCCCTGGGAATATCCGATCACGAGGTCTACGTCCCCGGGAATCCTGTCATTCGCGTAGTCGATCACGGACTCGACCGATTCCTCGAGGTCTTCATACCTCTCCGAAAGACAGTTCCACCATTCTTTCCCGAAGAGATTGAGGAAGGGGCTGTTGTGAGGCGCCTGCGCATAGAAGAATCTCGCCCGGTCGCCGAGGACGCTTTCCAGGTAGTCACAGAGAGGGGTGCGACTCATCCAATCGGCATACATTCCCTTGCCATGCAGGATCAGGATGTTGGCTTTCCCCACTTCCGGCAGGATTCTCCCGTAGTGCGCAAGGCGATACAGGGCTGCAGCACCGGCCGACTCGGCATATTCATGGCCGGCTTCGATCGCGCGCACCTCCAGCCGGTTCACATCATGAAAGGCCATTGCTCCCAGGTCCTGAAAGACACCCGGGTCCGCCCTCTGGAGAACCCACCGGGAATCTCCTCCCCACGAAACCCGGACCGAGGACCCCGTCGAGGTAATGTTGAAAACCGGATGCAGGGAATCCTCCCCCTCAGACAAATGGGGGAACAGGACCCAGATCAGCAGCGGGAAGAGCGCAGCATGTCTCACGCCATAAATTAAGGGCGGGACATCGCCATGTCTAACCCGGAGTCACCTGCCTGCCCCGGCGCGGGAGACCCGGCGTGCTTCGGCAGAGCTGCCGGGCTTACTCAAACCTCGCTCCATCCAGTTCGACCCGGTAGATGATTCCCCTGTCATACCCGACGGCATACAGTTCCCCGGAACCGTCGCGCCCGAAGGACACGATCCGGTCCGGTGCTGTTCCAATCTGGCGAATGGTCTTGAGCACCCGGTCGGACTGGGTGATTCCCCAGACCCTCTTGCTCTGATAGTCCGCACAGATGTAGACCCCGTGGAAGCTCGACTCCGGGTCGGTGCGCATGACGTAGCCGCCCGTGATCGAGACGCCGTGCTTACGCCGGAACGAAACCACCGGGGGAATGTAGTTTACGGCCTTGGACCGATATTCCGTCGAAAACAGCGCGAAACCCTCGTGGATGTTCCAGCCGTGATTCTCCCCGGATCGCACGATACACACTTCCTCGAACCGGCTCTGCCCCACATCGCCAACCCAGAGATCCCCGTTGGCGGGATCAAAGCTGAAGCGCCAGGGCTGACGCAGTCCATAGGCAAAGATCTCCGGACGCACTTTCCTCGCATCCCCGGACACAAAGGGGTTGTCCCCCGGAATTCCATAGGCCCGGCCTTTTTCCTCCCGGTTCACATCGATGCGCAGGAGGCTCCCCTCGAACCGACTCAGGTCCTGGGCCTTGCCTTCCGGGTCCTCCTGCGGCCCCCCATCCCCCATCCCGATGTAGAGAAACCCGTCCGGCCCGAACTCGAGGCCTCCCCCGTGATGAAAGAGAGTATCGATATTCCACCGCAGGATACTGCGGGTTGGTCTTCCGGAATCCGTCCGGCGATCCGGACCGGCTACCCGCTCCACCACGGCCATTCCCCGCTGCTCCCCGGTCATCGTTTCATGCATCATGAAATAACGCCCATTCTTCGCGAATCCGGGATGCAGGGCCACCCCGAGGAGTCCCTCGTCATTGGCTACGTAGATCTCGTCGAGGATGTTCACGAAGGGTGAGATCCTCTCTTCCCCGTCCACCTTCTCCAGGAGAGAGATCGTCCCCTTGCTTTTCTCCGCCACGAGAAAAGCCCCGTCGATCGTGGGATGGCCCCCGAACCAGACGGGCTTGTGAAACTTCTTTTTCATTCCGAAGACGGCTTCAAAGCGCACGGGGTTTGGCACACTCGAAATCTCGAGCGGTGTCCCCTCCTCATGGACGGACTTCGTTTCCGGCTGCTTGCGACTCTCCAGGAAGGCGATGAGGTCGCGAAACTCTTCCGGCTTCAGCGCAGCATGTAATCCAGCAGGCATCAGGGACACCGCCCCTGTTTCCTGTTTTACGATTTCGGAACGCGCTATCCTCTGCTCTGCGTTCCCCACGTTCCCAAGCACCAGCTCCTTCGCGGAGACAGTCTTGAGAATGCCTTGGAACCGTTCGCCCTTCTCCGTTTCCACGATTGTGGTGGCGTAACCCGTCATGATCGTGGCCGAGGGGTCGAGGATCGCTTCAATCAGGTCCTTCCGTGAAAACTTGTCACCCGCAGCGTACAGGTCGGGGCCGATCCCCCCTCCACTTCCATCTGCAGTATGGCACTGCGTGCAGGCCGTTCGCTCGTCCTCGAACAAAGCCCCGCCCTTCACCACGTCTCCGCCCCTCATCGCGGCATCACGATACTTCTGCACCTCCGGCGCGCACTCCACCTGGACTGGCCCCAGAAGCAGTGCACAGGCAGCGAGAGTGACGTTGGTTCGACGCATACCCGGAGTGTAGGGCAGGTTCCTTTCCTGCCAATTCCCTAGTTTCACCGCCTCTCCCTTGCAGGCACCATCCCGTTTCATCCTAAGTCCGAACGGCTGCAGCGGGATGGACGGACAGGGCGCCTTCCCGGCGGGACGCACGTCCTCAAGTTCATGCCAGGATTTCTTTCACCACCCGGCCATGCACATCGGTGAGACGGTAATCACGCCCCTGAAAACGAAAGGTCAGCTTCCGGTGATCGATTCCCAGCAGGTGCAGGAGGGTGGCATGCAGGTCATGTACTTCCACGGGGTTGGACTCGATATTGTACGAAAATTCATCCGTCTTTCCGTAGCTCACTCCACCCTGGATGCCGCCCCCGGCCATCCAGAGCGAGAAACATCGTGGATGGTGGTCCCGACCGTAGTTGTCCCGCTTCAGCCCACCCTGGCAGTAGGTGGTTCGCCCAAATTCGCCACCCCACACGATCAGGGTTTCATCAAGCAGTCCGCGCTGCTCAAGGTCCTTCACCAGACCCGCTGACGGTTGGTCCGTGTTGCGGCATTGGTTCCCAATCTCCCTGGGCAGGTTTCCGTGCTGATCCCAACCAATGTGAAACAACTGCACAAAACGCACACCACGCTCGACCAGGCGACGCGCGAGGAGACACTGCGAGGCATAGGTGCCGGGCTTGGTCACGTCGGGACCATAAAGATCGAGAACGCTTTTGGGCTCGTCCTTGATATCGGTGAGCTCCGGGATCGAGGACTGCATCCGGAAGGCCAGCTCATACTGCGCGATGCGGGTCGCGATCTCGGGGTCCCCCATGAGCTCAAGCCGACGTTCGTTGAGCGCCCCGAGATCATCGAGAAGACCACGCTTGACGGCCTGACTCACCCCGGATGGATTGTTCAGATAGAGCACGGGGTCACTCCCGCTCCGGAATTTCACTCCCTGGTGGGTGGTGGGAAGAAAGCCGCTTCCCCACAGTCGCTCGTAAAGGGGTTGCCCGCCACGTTTGCCCCTGGACGTCATGGCCACGAAAGCCGGCAGATCGTCGTTCTCCTTGCCCAGTCCATAGCTTGCCCACGACCCCATGCTCGGCCGGCCCGCAATCTGGGACCCCGTCTGGAAGAAGGTGATCGCGGGATCGTGATTGATCGCCTGCGTCACCATGGACTTCACCACCGCCACCTTGTCCGAGATCCCGGAGATGTGTGGCAGCAACTCGCTGAACCACTGGCCGCTGCTGCCATGCTGCCTGAATTTGAACATCGAAGGCGCCACCGGAAAGCGCTTCTGCCCCGATGTCATGGTCGTGATCCGCTGCCCCATCCGCACACTGTCCGGCAACTCCTTGTCGAATTCACCCTCCAGCCCGGGCTTGGGATCAAACAGGTCCAGCTGCGAAGGCCCGCCACTCTGGAAAAGGTAAATCACCCGCTTGGCCTTCGGGGCAAAGTGCAACCCGGGAAGTGCTCCCCGGTTTTCACCCGCCGCCAGGCCCTCCTCGCTGAGAAGCGAAGCAAGGGCAAGCCCTCCCATGCCGGAACTGCTCCGCATCAGAAACTGCCGGCGTGACTGCCCGGAATGTTCGTTCGTCATCAGCTTATTCGAGGTTGATCAATTCATCCAGGTTGAGAATGGTCTGGGCGGCGAGCGTGTAGGCTGCGTGCTCACCAAGGGGCAATCCCTCGTCCCGCTCGGACTCCCCGTTCTCGAGTAGCTTCTTCGCCGCCTCCCTGTCTCCGCGGTAGACAGACAGGTTGCGCTCGAGCCCCTGCAGCATGATGGAAAGCTCCCTCTCTTCCGGCAGCCTTCCCAGGGCGAGGCGCCACCCATGGGTCAACCGCCTCTCTGCAGAACTCCCTCCCTGCTTCATCATCCGCTCCGCGAGATGACGGGCGGCTTCCACGAAGGTTACGTCATTCTGCAGGGTAAGCGCCTGCATCGGTGTATTGGTGACATCAGCCCGCACCCGGCAGGCCTCCCGTCCGCCCCCATCAAAGATCGACATCCGGGTCGGAGCCACTGTTCTCTTCCAGAAGGTGTAGAGTGAACGACGATAGAGCCGGTCCCCTCGGTCCTGCACATAGAAATCGATCGTGGTCTTGCCGGTCCCGAACGAGACTTCACCCCACAACCCGGGCGGCTGGTAGGGCTTGACCGAGGGCCCTCCCATCGTGGCGGAGAGGATGCCTCCCACAAAGAGGGCCTGATCCCGGATTGCAGCCCCGGTCAAGCGCATGCGCGGGCCCCGGGCCAGAAGACGGTTGTCGCGGTCGCGGGCAAGCAAGTCCGGCGTCAGCCGGGAGGACTGCCGGAAGGTCGCGCTCGTTACGATAAGGCGATGCATCGCCTTCAGGTCCCAGTTCAACCGCACGAACTCGGTCGCCAGCCAATCAAGCAACCCCGGGTGCGAGGGCCTCTCCCCCCGGGTTCCGAAATCCTCCGAGGTCCGCACCAGACCTGTCCCGAAGTGCTGCTGCCAGAGACGGTTGGCGATCACGCGGGCGGTAAGCGGATTCTCCGGTCCCATCAACCACCGGGCCAGGCCCAGCCGATTGTTGGGAAGGCTCTCCGGGAGGCTCCCGAAGACCCCGGGAAGAGCCGGCTTGATCACCTCGCTCTTGTCAGGCTGCTGATAGTCACCCCGCTTCAGGATGTAGGTCGGCCTCGGGTCGGGCATCTCGACCATCACCATGGCCATTCCCTTCTGGTTGCGCTCCAGCCACTTGATATGCTTGCGGGCCCATTCGATTTCCTCCTTGAGAGCATCGCTCCGCGGCCCCTTCCCCGCGGCCTCCGCCTCCTTCTGCTCCGCCTCAGCCTGCCGGATACGCTCCCGCACCCCCGCCAGCTCTTTCACGGCTTCCTCATTGGGAATCTCGATAAAGGGCTTTGCTCCACCCTTTCGGCCGTCGATTCCCTTCTCAGGAACATTATTGAAGTAGGCATACAACTGATAGAATTCGCGTTGCGATACCGGGTCATACTTGTGGTCGTGACACCGGGCACACCCCGCACTGAGACCCAGCCAGACCGTCGAGGTGGTCTCCACCCGGTCGACCACGTACTCCACTTCAAACTCCGCATCAAGGCTGCCACCCTCGTCGTTAATGCGGTGATTGCGGTTGAATCCGGTAGCGATCTTCTGCTCACGAGTCGCTCCCGGAAGCAGGTCCCCTGCCAGTTGCTCAATCGTGAACTGATCAAAAGGCATGTTGGCATTGAGCGCATCCACCACCCAGTCCCGCCACGGCCACTGGTAGCGCTCCCAGTCGGCCTGGTAGCCGCTGCTGTCTGAATAGCGGGCGGCATCGAGCCACGGGAGGGCCATGTGCACCCCGTAGTGCGGAGATGCCAACAGGCGGTCCACTGCCTTCTCATACGCGTCCGGAGAATCGTCAGCCAGGAGGGCATCTACTTCCTCGATCGTCGGCGGGAGCCCGGTCAGCGTCAGCGAGGCCCGCCGCAGGAGGCTGATCCTGTCCGCCTCCGGAGAGGGGCGCAGACCCTCTGCCGCCAGCCGTGCCGCAACAAAGTGGTCGATTCCGTTGCGCGGCCAACCGGCCCGTTCAACTTCAGGAAGATTCGACCGCGTGGGCGCAACGAAAGCCCAATGTTCGTCCCATTCTCCACCCTCTTCAATCCAACGTCGCAGGGTCGCCACCTCCTCCGCGGAGAGGCGCTCATGAGCAGACTCCGGTGGAGGCATGTGCAGGTCCGGGTCGTCACTCAAAACTCTTTTGAGAAGTTCACTCTTTCCCGGACTGTCACGGTCAATCACCCGATAGCCGTCCCGCGGTGCGTAGACATCATCAGCCATATCCAGCCGGAGGTCCCCCTTCCGGGCCTGCGCATCCGGGCCATGACAATCGAAGCAGCTGCCGGCAAGGATAGGGCGGACATCACGGTTGAAATCAACCCGCTCATTCCCACTACCCAGCTGCGATGAGGCCAGGAGCACCACAATCAGGCCCGCTTCGCGCGTCCCTGGAAACGACAGCCGCTCAAATGCACTCATCTGGGGCCATATCACCAGCTCAGCCCTGCCCTGTCGATCCTTCTGAGAGGTGACCCCTGAGAGGACTGGTCACCTCCTTCACGCGCGGCAATCAATGATTGCCTCCTCCGTCCCTGATGATCACGAAAAAGGGCTGGATCCTCACGGATTCAGCCCTTTCAAGGATAATTCACGCCACCCCACGAATCGTGGGGAGTCCCCGGTGGTCAGGTGCCTTTCCCGATTCTGACAAGCACCTCGTTGCGGCGAAGGGGAGGCGGCGTAAAGGGCGGGTCATAGCTCGCCTTCTCGAAGCTTCCCACCGCCTCGAGGCCTCGCTCGGTCATCCAGGCCTGAAGCTTTTCACGGCCCTGCTTCTCCCGCGCTTCTGACCAGCGGCCGCTGTAGCGGTAGACGGCGAAGCGACCAGCTTTTCTCTTCGAAATCACCACCTGATCATTCAATGCCTCCGGGACGCCATCCTTCACCACTTCGGCCGGAACGACGAAGCTCATCTGCCGTTCCGCATCCGTCAGGGTTCCAAAGACGGGAGTCGTCATCGCAATCTTCCTGCTCTTCTCGTTGTCACCTGAGATATAGCGGAACAACGTCATGAAAGCGGAGTTTTGATTGCCGCGACCGCTCTTCATCGGTGCACTCACGACAACAACCTCGGGATAATCACGAACCTCGAAGGATCCATCGCTTACCACGGTGACGTAGTCAGGAGATTCATATTTTCCCCGGCCAATGGCACTGGCACAGGAAGTTACGGCCAGAAGGGTGACCCCCCCGATCCAGATAAGGAGAGAATTCTGCATGTTGATGGTATTTGATGGTGTTCTGGATTGAAGTGTCCCCGGAGAAGCCACTCCGCGAGGAGCAGCTCCCCCGGGGATCTGCTCATTTGGAGGGAAGGATCACGGAATCGATCACGTGGATGACCCCATTGCTACCCATGATGTCGGTCTTCACCACCTGGGCATCATCCACCATGACCTTGCCGTCCTGAACGTCGATGCTCACTGAGGCCCCGTTTAGGGTCTTCACCTTGGCGGGCTGAACCTGAGCGGCGGTTACCTTGCCGCTGACGACGTGGTAGGTCAGGATTGACTGAAGCTTCTTCTTGTTCTCCGGCTTCAAGAGGGTCTCCACCGTGCCCTCGGGCAGTTTGGAAAACGCCTCGTCGGTCGGGGCAAAGACGGTGAACGGGCCATCGCCGCTGAGCGCTTCGGCCAGTCCCGCGGCCTTCACTGCAGCCACAAGGGTCGAGAAAGCCGTATTTCCTGCGGCCACCTCCACCACGTTCTTGGACTCGGCCTTACCGGCCACAGCCGCTGGAGCGGCTGCCAGAAGGAGGGAGGACATAGCTGAAATGGTGAGTAGTTTTTTTGTCATTGTTTTGTCTAGTTTTAATTGAGCCCCCACGCACTGGTTTCAAAGGCAACGAGGTCCTGTCTATGTCTTGTTCATGTTTTCATATTCGTCAACCTGTTGTCGAATATTTTTTCCTTCAATTGCCAAACGTCAAATATTTGTCTATAATTCAGCCATGTCGGACGCACATTATTCCGTCAAGGCAGTCTCCCAGCGCACGGGCCTCAGCCCGCACGTTCTCCGCGTCTGGGAGCGCCGCTACGGAGCTGTCACTCCCGAGCGCTCCGAGACCAACCGACGCCTGTACAGCGAAGAAGAAGTCACTCGCCTCGAATTTCTTGCGGTCCTGACCTCCAACGGTCACGGGATCAGCAATATTGCCGGTCTGCCCCTCTCCGAACTCGGCACAATGGCCGCAGCGTGCGGACCCGTGCGCCCTTCCCGCACTGAGGAGTCCCCGATCGAAGAGGCCTGGTCCTGTATCCGGGACCTCGATAGCGCCGGCCTGCACGCTACGCTTGACCGTGCCGCCATTTCCCTCGGGCACTCCAAGCTCATCCACCAAGTCATCGTTCCCCTGATAGAACGCATCGGCTCCGCGTGGGAAGCTGGGGAAATCTCCGCAGCCGAGGAGCACGCAGCAAGCGCCGTCGTGAAGGAAGTCCTGCTTTCGAGCAGCAGACCCTTCGTCAATACGGGCGACTCTCCAAACCTCCTGGTCGCTACGCCAGTCGGTCAAATCCATGAGCTGGGTGCCGTCCTGCTCGTCTCCATCGCGCGCCGGGCAGGATGGGAGGTCACCTATCTGGGGCCCTCTCTTCCCGCACACGAGATCGCCCGGGCCGCCATCACCAACAAGTCCCTCGCCGTCGCCCTCAGTATTGTCTACCCCGGCGATGACGACTCCCTCCCGGCTGAGCTCCGCGAGCTTCGCAAGTCTCTGCCCGAGTCGCTCCCCATTCTGGCCGGGGGACGGTGTGCGCCTGCTTACCAGAAAACACTCAGCTCCATCGGTGCTGAGCAGCCGGATGATCTCAATGCGTTGCGATCGTTCCTCGAGAGCCTGCGCAAGCCCCTGCAGGGCGAGGAGGCTACTTCCGCTGCCTGAGGGCTTCCATGGTGGGAAGGCCGTGTCTGGCGGTGCCCCGGCAGCTCCGTTCAGGATTTCCTTCCCCTGCGCTCCGTCTCCCACAGGGCAGAAGGGACTTACCGCGCCTTCCGGAACCGCCGTTTCCATTCCAGCGGGGTATCCATAACGCCCGCGCACTGGTCCCAAAGAACCGATCCCGTCCGGGAAGGCTCCCTCCCTATCCACGCACCCGATGCTGGCCAGTCCACGCTCCAACCGCTAGAGATTGCAAATGCGCACGTTGTTTGTCCTCGCTTCCCTGTGTGGGATCCTGCCCGCCAAGACACCCTTCCGTGTCCCCCCCGGGTTCGAGATCTCTCTCTTCGCTGGAGATGCAATGACCCATGACACCTGGGCGCTTACAATTTCGCAAGAGGGTCATGTCGCTGTCTCCGGCCCTGGCTACATCAAGATTCTGACCGACCTCGACGGGGACGGAGCGGCCGACCGGGCGGAGACCGTCTGCACCCGGGCCCAGCATCCACACGGGCTGCTCTGGATGGGCTCGGACCTCATGAGCGTGCAACCGCAGGGCGTCTTCATCCACCGCGACCACGACAACGATGGCTTCCCCGAGGGCGATCCCGAGCTGTTCTACACCTTGCCCGGAGGTGGCGGCGAACACGGCCCGCACGGTATCCGGCGAGGACCGGACGGGTGGTTTTACATCGCCTGTGGAAACAACACCCGGATCGGAAGGAACCACATCACCACCACAACCTCACCCGTGAACGAACCCTCCCAGGGAACCATTCTGCGCATCTCGCCGGATGGAAAACAAAGCGAGGTCATCGCTCACGGTTTCCGCAACCAGTACGACCTCGCCTTCAACCAGCACGGACACCTGTTCACCTTCGACTCGGACGGAGAGCGGGACCACCAGCTCCCCTGGTATTCCTACTGCCGGGTCTTCCATATCCGGGTCGGGGGTCACCACGGCTGGCTTCTCCCCGGGCACCAGCGCTCCTTCAACCGACCTCCCTACTTCTTTGATTCCGCAAACCGTCTCAATGAAATCGACCGTGGGTCCCCCACAGGGGTGGAAGTCTACCGCCATACCCAGTTTCCCGGGCGCTACCGGGACGGTCTCTTTTTCGCTTGCTGGACCTACGGGCGGGTCTACTTCACCCCCCTCACCCTCAGGGGAGACTCCTACCAGAGCCACCCTCACGAGACATTCCTTGAGCCCATCGGCAATCTCGGCTTTGCCCCCTCCGACCTCGCTGTGAACCCCGGGACGGGCGACCTGTTTGTCTCCGTCGGAGGCCGTGGCACCCGGGGAGCGGTCTACCGCGTTTCCTACCCGGAGGGCCGGAACACGGCCAAACCGGTCCCTTACTATACCACCGCGGAGGACTGGACCATCCACCAGGACCGTATCGCCGACACCCCCGTGCTCCCAGCGGCCCGGGCCCTCGCTCTCTTCGAAAAATCCAGCGATTCCCCGACCCGCATCACCGCGATCCGCCACCTGATGCTTGCAATGGGAGACATCAGTACGAATGAGGCCCGCCGGCGGATCGATGCCGGCTATACCGCCAACAAACCGGACGCCCTCTCCGGGGAACTCCGCGACAAGACGATCTCCGCATTGAGCGCGGCCTTCGATCCGGGGAACCCCGGCCACCCCCTGCAATATGAGATCGCCCGCCTGCTCGCCATGCTGCAGGCCGATACCCGGGCCTCCGTCGAGTGCATTGCCTCCGCCCTTTCAGCGACCTCCCATCCGACCCACGATGCCCACTATCTCTTCTGCCTTGCTCAACTCTCCGGACCCCGGGAGAGCGTCCGGGACAAGATCGCGGCAGGCTTTCTCGAAATCGACCGAAAGCTTCGGAAACGCAAGCTTCTCACGGACCGGAACTGGAGCATCAACCTGCGGGACGCCCTCAAGGTCCAGCTTGGTATGGACCCCGGGATCGCTGCCACGATGGCCCGTGCACGGCAGGTTTCCCCCGCAAGCGCTCACCTCCTTGAACTCCTTCCGGAAAAGAACCGCAGGGACATGGCCCGAACGATGTCCCTCGCCGCGCAGGACTGGAACAATGACGCCATCCGCTTTGCGGAGAAACATCTTTCCCCTGAGGGAATTCCGCCTCTGCTCGACAGGTTGCGGGACGTCTGGATGAGCGAGCCACAACTCAGGGCGAACCTCGCCGGATTCATGTCGCGCCATGGAAACAGCATGGACCGCAAGCGCGCGGAGGAATTCTTTCGCCCCCCAACCGCTAAAATTGATCTCACCCCTTTCGCCGAAAAGATGAAGACCGTTGACTGGACGAAAGGTGACCCGGCCCGGGGTCTGGCTGCGTATGCACGCTACAACTGCGCCACCTGCCACTCAGGCAACAGGCGACTGGGCCCTTCCCTTGGCAATATTACAAAGCGATTTAACCGGGAAGACCTCTTCAGGCACATCAATGAGCCCAGTCTGTCCCTCTCCGACCTCTACAAGGCCACCCAGATCACCACCGCGGACGGGGTCTACGTGGGCATCAAGGTCTACAGCTCCGAGGCCCAGACCATCCTCGAGACGGGCTCCAATGAAACCATCCGCTTTTCCCGCCATGACATCCTCAGCGAACACACTCCAAACCAGTCCCCCATGCCTGCCGGCCTGCTCCTCGGGGCCAGCGTGGAAGAGCTGGCGGATCTCTACGCCTATCTGAAGACCCTGTAGGGTGGGCCCCTTTCTCCTGGCCCGACCTACTTGTTCGCGTAGCCCTTGATCCAGTCAACCTCCAGGCGGAAAGGCCCGTCCTGCTTGTCGTAGATCATGATACCTATGCTCTCGATTCTCTCCTTCTTGAGCGGATACCGGCTCTTCGACAGCTTTCTTCCCCGCCAGCTTGGAGCCAGGTCAGAAAACGGAATCCGCACCACCTGCCACTCACCCTTGTCCGCATTGGTCTCAAAATCAGCCCGGTAGGCAGCAGAACTCCGGGACATTCGCGCCCCGAACTTGTAAGTTCTCCCATCTCCCCTGAAACGGATGATCACCCCGTCACTGTTAGCGAGGTCCAGCTTCGCTCCTCTGCTCCTGATGGAGGAAAAGCCTCCGCCATTCGTGTTGGTCGCTCCCGCGAATACCAACCTCTTCCCCACCTGTCTCTTATACACATCTCCGAGCCCACGAGACCGTACTAGA
>CAWWCX010000026.1:0-19569 GCA_963935445.1 uncultured Roseibacillus sp. | reverse complement strand
CCGAAGTGCAGGTCGCTGAGGACGAGTCCGAAGTGGAGAAGGAGGTTGAGATTCTTGATCCAGCCGGGGAAGGAGGGGAGTCCTCCGGATCTGTGCAGGTCAGTGCGGACGACGTTCCGCGACCCGGTGCGATTGTGAGTGGATCGGTTACCTTCAGTGATGGAGAAAAGGCTATCTGGATGATCGACGAGTATGGCCGGCCGGGTCTTGACCCGGAAACCCCGGGATACCAGCCCACGGACGCGGATCTGACCGAATTCGAGAAATACCTGCGGGCGCTCCTCGAGGGGTAATCCACGGCAGGTCCGATGACGAGCAAGGTGTTGTGTATCCTGGCGGACGGGATTGAGGAAATGGAGCTGATTGCGCCGGTGGATATCCTGCGCAGGGTGGGTGTGGAAGTTGTAATGGCCACTCCGGAGGGGAGTGGAGAGGTGAGGGGCAAGATGGGCGTTCGGGTTGGAGCGGACGCCGGACTCTCCCAGCTCAACATCAATGACTTTGATGCCCTGCTCCTACCCGGTGGACCTGCGGTCATGGAGCTTCGCGAGAAGGGGGAGGTGGCGTCTCTTGCTCGAACCTTCGGGGATGCGGGCAAGGTAGTGGCCGCCATTTGCGCTGCGCCCCTGCTTCTGCAAGATGCCGGGTTGCTTGAGGGAAAGCGCTACACCAGTCACTTCTCGACCCATGGAGAATTGAAAGCAGCGGAACCAGACGAGCGGGTAATCGTGGATGGGAAGATCGTGACGTCACGAGGGGCGGGAACCGCGATCGAATTTGGCCTGGCCCTGGCTTCCCTGCTGGCGGGGGATTCAGTGGCCCGGCGGGTTGCCGCGGAGATCATGGCCTAGCGCACAGTAAGAGCATTCCCACCCCGGGGGGCAGCCCTCGGGGTGACCCAGGCGTGAGGAGAGACTCCGTGGTCCTGTTCGGATGCCGTTCAGCGGTAGATTTCGCCCCCCGCCTCGGCGAACTCCTTCGCTTTCTCTTCCATTCCTTTTTCCACCGCTGCCTCGGCAGTGATCCCACGTTCCTCAGCATATTTGCGGACATCCTCAGTGATTTTCATCGAGCAGAAGGTCGGGCCGCACATGGAGCAGAAGTGCGCCGTTTTTGCGCCTTCCTGGGGAAGCGTTTCGTCGTGGTATCCTCGCGCCTTGTCGGGGTCGAGAGAGAGGTTGAACTGATCATTCCAGCGGAACTCGAAACGTGCCTTTGACAGGGCATTGTCCCGCTCCTGGGCTGCGGGGTGGCCTTTGGCAAGATCGGCAGCATGGGCCGCTATCTTGTAGGTGATCACGCCCTCGCGGACGTCATCCCGGTTTGGGAGCCCGAGGTGTTCCTTGGGCGTGACGTAGCAGAGCATGGCACAGCCATACCAGCCGATCATGGCCGCTCCTATGCCGCTCGTAATGTGATCGTAACCGGGTGCGACGTCGGTGGTGAGCGGTCCGAGGGTGTAGAAAGGCGCCCCGTGGCACCACTCGATCTGCTTCTGCATGTTCTCCTGAATGAGGTGCATCGGCACGTGCCCGGGACCTTCATTCATGACTTGGCAGCCCTTTTTCCAGGCTCTTGCTGTCAGTTCGCCCTGAACCTCCAGTTCTGCAAGCTGGGCGTAGTCGTTGGCGTCTGCAATCGAGCCCGGGCGGAGTCCGTCTCCGATTGAGAAACTGACGTCGTAGGCTGCACAGATGTCGCAGATATCGTCCCAGTGCGTGTAGAGAAAGCTCTCCTCGTGATGGTGCAGACACCACTTGGCCATGATGGAGCCACCACGGGAGACGATGCCTGTCATGCGGCGGGCGGTGTGGGGTACGAAGCGAAGTAATACACCTGCGTGAATGGTAAAGTAATCGACTCCTTGCTCGGCCTGCTCGATAAGTGTGTCCCGGAAGAGTTCCCAGGTGAGATCCTCGATGCGGCCGTTGACCTTTTCGAGGGCCTGGTAGATCGGCACGGTGCCAATGGGGACCGGCGAATTGCGAATGATCCACTCACGTGTGGCGTGAATGTTTTTCCCAGTGGAAAGATCCATCACGGTGTCGGCACCCCACTTTGTGGCCCAGCGCATCTTTTCCACCTCTTCGTCGATGGTTGAGGCGACAGCCGAGTTTCCAATGTTGGCATTGATCTTCACGAGGAAGTTTCTTCCGATGATCATCGGTTCAGCCTCCGGGTGATTGATATTGCTGGGGATGATCGCGCGGCCGGCGGCTACTTCATCGCGAACGAACTCGGGGGTAATGAAGTCGGGGACCTTTGAGCCCCAGTTCTGGCCGGGGTGCTGGTGATCGAGGGTATTTCTGGCGACCTGCCTGAGAGGATCAATCTGGGAGGGACGCGGCATGTTGTAGCCCTCGGGAGTGGTATTCAGGGAGTCGGGAGCCTCTGGATAGTGATCGTGTTGCACCCGGAAAGCCTCTGCCCGTCCGAGGTTCTCCCGAATGGCAATGAACTCCATCTCAGGCGTCACAATCCCCTGTTGGGCATACCAGAGCTGTGTGACCGGGTGATTCGTGGCTCGGAGAGGCTTTCTCCTCAGTCCGGGATATTCCTTGAGCTTGTTCCGGGCTTCCTTGTTCTCGTTGAATGTCCGGGCGTGCTCGTCAGAGAGATAACCGTTGTCCTCCGGCCTGGTGCAGCGGCCCTCGTACTCCTCCACATCCGCCCGGGAGAGAATCCATTCCCTCCGCAGGGCGGGCAGCCCCTCTGTCACTTCGCCCTGAAAGCCGGGGTCACCCCACGGGCCGGAACAGTCGTAGACCCGGACCGGATCGTTCTGCTCGACCCGGCCATCGGGATGATTGGTCTCGTTCAGTGTGATTTCACGGAGCGGAACGCGTACATCCGGATGCAGTGAGCCGTTTGCGTAGATGCGTGTGGAAGCTGGAAAAGGGGTCTCGGCATCGTGGTTTGAGCCTTGTTCTCCGGGTGTGTTCATGACCGTTAATCTTGCGTGTGAATGGGATCTCCCGCGCGGAACGGTTCGGCGAGGAAGGACGGGCAGCAGGATCCCAGACTCCCTTCGGCGGCATGATCCGCATCAGGTTCGGAGGGTGCATTCCCCGCGACGGAAACTCTCAGCCTTGCGATCGGAAGGCTCCCCTGTGGTGGATGGAGTCTTGGGCCGGATGGCTGGAGTGTCAAGTTGCCGGGGCCGGGCCATGAGATTCAGGTTGCCGATCCGGGGTTGTTGGGTGAGCCTTGGGGCCGTGGAACGGGTGGTGCGGCCGGAACTTCTCGATGAGCTTTCGTTTGATGATCCGGAGGCGATCCGAAGCCGGGATGACATCGGCCGAATCAACTGGCTGATGGGCAATCATCGCTGGTTCCGCAGGGCCCTGGGCCGGCTGGGTAACGGCCCGGTCATCGAGATTGGATCGGGTAATGGGAGGCTTCTCTCAATTCTGCATGGGCTGGGCAGAGAAGTGCTCGGGGTAGACCTGACGCCACGCCCGGGAGGGCTTTCCACGGGGATTGGCTGGGTGCAGGGAGATGCCCGGGAAGCTCTGGGCAGGTTGCTTGCAGGAGGAGAGATGGTGATCGCCAACCACCTTCTTCACCAGTTCCAGGACGAGGAGCTTGCTGAACTTGGTGAAGTCCTTGCCGAGGCGGGCGGGGTGCTTGCCTGTGAGCCTCTGAGGGCGCGGCGCGCTCGCTGGGGCCTGCGTTTGCTGTCTCCCATATGCAACCGGGTGACTCTCCATGACGGGTTGGTCAGCATTGAGGCAGGTTTCCAGCGGGGTGAGCTTCCGAGGCTTCTGGGTCTGGATCCAGGGAGTTGGCATATTTCCGAGGACATCACGCTGCGAGGGGCTTACCGCCTGGTGGCGCGCCGGAAGGCTTCCGGAGCTCCTGCCGTTCCATGATGCCGAAGAAGTGGCTCTTGCGCCCGAGAATTTCGAAGCCGGCTTTTTCGAAGAGGTCCTGAAGTTCCCGCCGGGATGGATAGTTTTTCAGACTCTGGGGAATATAGCGGTAGGTGGAGGGGCGAAAATGAATCAGGAGCCCCACCAGAGAACCCCAGATATTCAGGAGCATGTGCTGCACGACGCGTTTCACCCCCCGGGGAGGTTGCACAAAATCGAGGAAGAAGGCGGAACCTCCTGGTTTCAGGACGCGGTGGATCTGGGCGAGGGCCCTCCCCAGATCCGGGACGTTGCGCAGTGCATACCCCCCGGTGACGAGGTCAGCGCTTTCATCAGGGTAAGGCAGCCTGTCAATATCGCCGCAGGTAAATTCATAACGCTCGGAGGGGAGTCTCCGCTGTGCGACGCTGATCATTTCACTGCTCAAATCAAGCGCCCGGATGGTGGCGGACTGGTAGCGTTCGGCGAGGAGGGCGGCGATGTCGCCGGAGCCGGTTGCGAGATCAAGGCAAACCTGGGGGGTCTCCTCGGGTAGTTGAGCAACAAGGGAGCGCTTCCAGGAGGAGTCCCGGCCGAGGGAGAGGATCCGGGTAATAAGGTCGTAGCGCCTGGCAATCCGGTCGAAGAGATCACGGTTAATTTCGCGCTTGGTATCCGGATCGCGAAGGGCGTCACGAGTTTTCGGCATTAGCGATGTCCGTTTGGAAGAGCCACCGGGCCATGCGGCGGGGCGCCGGGAGTAGAGGCGCTGTTCCCATGTTGTACGAGGTAAAGTGCCGGAGGACGTCAGGTCTCCCGGCTGCGAAATTGAGGAGGCGGTCGAAAGTTCCGGGGTGACGTTGGCAGGCCAGCATGAAGCGGGTACAGAGGAAGTAGGAGCGTGTGATCCTGCGCCAGTCTGATTCGTAGGGCAGGAGAGCAGAGCGGGGGACGGAGCCCTTGCGGAATTGCCCGAGGGCTTCAGGGAGGCAGTTTCCGAGGGCGTGTGCCTGCTTGAAGGCGAGGGTCAGACCCTCCCCGGTGCAGGGGTCCAGGTAGCCCGAGGCATCACCGAGCAGGCAAAGCCCTTCTGAAGTGCGGTGCCGGGTACGCTGTTCGAACGGGCCGGTTGAGCGTGGGGCGTTGGCTGCTTGTGCGCCGGCCAGACGCTCCTGCAGTTCTGGCAGAGAGGCGAGCAGAGAGGCAAACAGTTCCTCGCCCGGTCTGGCCTGGGGGCAGCGGCTTGGCTCCCAGAGAATGGCGACTCCGACGTTTGTCGGGCCACAGGGCGTGACATATGCCTCGAGGGATGGCCCGCAGTAGATCTCCACGTAGCGACTCCACGGGGCGACGTGGAAGTGCTGACGCACGCCGAAGCGGGAGCGTTGAGGCGGGCGACCCTCGAGGCCTGCCCAACGCCGGACGCGGGACCGAAGTCCGTCTGCTCCGATAACCAGACGGCATGTGATCGGAGGTCGTTGACTGGAGGATACGACCATGCCGCCGCTTGTTCGACGCACGCCGGTGACGCGAACGCCTTCTTCGAGAGTAACCGACGGAAGGGCGGAGGAGAGCGTGCGAAGCGCGCGGGAGAGGGCTGTGCGGCGGATTCCACGTCCGGGGCCGCTCTCGAAGTCTGCTTTCGCCTGTGCTCCGCGGGTCGTGCGGTAGGAAATGCCCGCAAAGGGATGGATGTCCTGTGAGGAGATGAGAGGAAGGGCTCCAATCTCGGAAAGGATGCTCACACCGGGAGGCATGATTCCTTCCCCGCACACCTTGTCGGCAGGGAGGGACTGCCGGTCGAGAACGGTAACCCTGACTCCCTTCCGCCCGAGGATGGTGGCCGCTGCCAGGCCGGCCGGACCGCCACCAATGATGACGATTTCGGAGCTTGTGCTCATGCTGCGCGCAGTCTCCACCATGCCGTTTGCGGTGGATACTAGGCAGCGGGGTCTGTTTTTCAAGCAGCAGAGAGGAATACTGAGGTTTGGGAGTTCCTGCTCTTTACAGTCGAAGGATAGGGCGCAGATTCGGGGACCCGAAGTTCCAAGCCCGTGTTTTTGCATTCTGTCTCCAGTGCCTTTCCGCACCAATCGTATTCCCAGTCTGACTGTCTCGCTGTGGCCGAGAGCTCGCCGGTGGTTGGCGAATTGAGGCCTCGCTCCCGGGACCTTCTCTTCAAGGTTCTGCGGGGCGATTCGGGCATCGCGAAGCGTCACTTTGCCCTTGGCGACCCGTCCCGGCTTTTCGACCGCTCCGCTGAAGAGCTGAACCAGGAGTTTGAAAGGGAGGCACCGCGTCTGGCTGGAGAGGCACTGCGCGTCGCTCTTAGCAAGGCTGGAGTGAGGGCGGATGAACTGGATGCGCTGTTCGTGTGTACCTGCACAGGATACCTTTGCCCGGGGGTGAGCAGCTATGTGGCTGAGTTGCTCGATTTGCGTAGGAACGTCTACCTCAACGATGTGGTGGGGCTCGGGTGTGGAGCCGCGGTTCCACTCCTTCGTGCGGCGAAGGGATTTCTAGCCAGCCACCCCGAGGCTTCCGTGGCCACGGTGGCGGTCGAAATCTGTTCTGCGGCCTTTTACATCGACAATGACCCGGGTGTTCTCGTGAGTCTGTGCCTGTTTGGGGATGGAGCCAGTGCCATGATCTGGAAGGGAACCGGCGAAGAGGATTGCTACCAGGCCGGGAACTTCCGCACTTTGCACCGCCCGGAGGATCGCGAAAGGATTCGTTTCGTGAATGCGGGTGGTAAGTTGAAAAACAAACTGCACCGGAGTGTTCCGGCGCTGGCTGCGGAGGCGGTGGGTGAGCTCTTTGAAAGCCGAATCGCTGATCCGGACCAGGTCATTGCTCATACGGGAGGGAGAGATGTTGTGGAAGCGCTTGAGGCGCAGCTTGATGGGTTCCAGCTGGGCGAGACCCGGGACGTTCTGCGCGAATATGGGAATTGCAGTAGCCCATCTGTCCTCTTCGCCCTTGAGGAGAGGATCAGGAAGCCTGACACGGACAACCGGCTCTGGCTGACGAGCTTTGGAGCGGGATTTGCGGCCCACTCATTTGAGCTCTGGCGAGGCCACTGACGGGGGCACACACTGGCGTTGAAGCGTGGTCCCGGGTCCCCCCAAGGCCATGGGCCCGCCCAGGGGTTGAATCCTCGCGGTGTTTTACTTGAGGAACTCCTGGTAACGATCCCGGAGGGCCTTGCTTTCCTGTTCGGCCTGATCGAGATGAGGCTGGCGCGCGGCGAGTGATTCGCGAAGGCTGGTGATTTCCTTACTGAGCTTGTCGAGCTGAGTCGTGAGTTCTCCCCTGCGGGAATCAATTTCACTGAGTTCCGAGCGAAACTCCTTGAGCTGCTTGGAAATGGATTCAGCCGCGGCACTCTCCTCATCGTGCGCTGCCTTCAGGGTGTCACGCTTCTCGGTCAGGATAAGAGCCTTGGCGTTCACCTCCGCGGCACGCCAGAACTTGAGGTCGCCCTTCAGGTTGGCCTCGTGCGCCTGAGCCTTTTCGAAGGCTGCCTTGGGCGCGGCGAGGGTCTTCTGCTTGGCAGGCAGGTTTTCCCGGGCGGACTTCAGCGAAGCCTGGTGAGTGGAGAGTTGTTTGCCGGAGGCCTGCAGGGCTGCATCGATGGTTGCGATCCGGGAGGTGATCTCCTTGCGAGAGGTGTCGAGGGTTTGCAGTTCCCCGTTTGCCGCATCGAGGGTCTTGCGGGCTTCGGTCATGTTAGAAGCGATGGCCTCGCTCTGCTGGGTGAGGTCCTGGAGCCTGTTTTGAGCGTTTGCGAGCTTGGTGCGCGTCTCGGTCAGCCTCGTTCGGTGATCTGCCAGTTTGCTCGCTGCTTCGTCGGCCTGTTTTTTCAGGGCGGCATTCCCCGGGTTCTCCTCCGAATCCTTGCGCAGGCGCTCGGCCTCGCTGGACAGGGTTTTCTCAGTGGCTTCCAGAGGAGCTGTGGCGAATTGTCTCACCTCGGCATCTGCGCTGGCGAGTGCCTTCCCGTGTGCTGCAGACCGTTCCTGGGCCTGCGCGAACGCCACGGACTTTTCTTCCCTGATGCTTTTCCCTAGGGCGTCAATGGAGGCATTGGTCCGTGCCAGAGTCCCTGCGAGGTTGCCCTTCTCCGATGTAAGCTGGTCAATTTCCTTCTGCGCGCTCGTAACCGCTCCCTCAGTCTTGGCCAGCGCAGCCTCAAACTGAGCGAGCTCCTTCCGGGCAGCCTCAAAGGCTCCCCGGGCGGAGGCGGTGTTCTGTGGGGCTGCAGCAACGTCCTTTTCGAGGGCGAGGATGCGATCGCCAATACGGGGAGGGTTGCCGCTCAGGGTTCCCAGTTTCTCGAAAGTCGTGGCATCCCAGGCTTCAATCACTCCGTTCCAGTCGGCGGTGAAGATACGTTTGCCGTCGTGCGTGATAGCTGTTTCGACCACCATTTCGCTGAAGGCGGGAAGGGATTTCTTGAGGGTAAAGTCGGCTTTCCAGATCTTGACCTCACGATTGCGTCCGGAGGTGACAAATTCACCATTCCGGGCATAGTCGAGGGAAAGTGTCCCGCCGGAGTGGGCGCTGAACCTCTTGACCTGTCCACCGTTGTTCATCTCCCAGAAGATGACCTGCCCGTCTTCAGAGGCGGTGCCCACGATGTTGGAGTCGGCACGCCAGGCCATGGCGGTGATCGCCCCACCATGACCGCGCAGGTTATGGAATTCATTTCCGGTGTGGGCTTCCCACACCCAGACCCCGCCATTACGGTCACCCGTTGCCAGAAGCACTCCGTCGGGTGAGTAGGAGAGGGTGGTGACCCAGTCGGTGTGTTTCTTGATGGACTTGATTTCCTCTCCGTTCTGCGTGTCCCAGAGCTTGATGAGCCTCGAAGGGCCGCCGAGCGCCACGCCGCCGAGGTCGAGTCGCAGGCTGGCGGCGAGGACAGAGTCAAACTCCCGGCCGTTGGCCATCAACATCCTGCCGGTGGTGACATCCCAGGTATAAGTCGTGCCGGACTTGCCTGCGACTCCTCCGCCTGCCATGAGGTATTTTCCGGTTGGGTGGAACGAGACCGTTTCAGGGAATCCCTTGGGGAAAGGGAGGATTGCAGCCAACTGGAGGGTGTCCGTGTTGTAGAGGAGAATCTGCTTTTGTGCGGTAATCGCCAGCAGCGGGGCCCATGGACTGCAGGCCATATCCTTCACCGTGGTGTTTCGGATGGAGGTCACCACCGGTTCGAGGTTGAGGTGCTCCGGCATGGGAGGAGGTCCCTCGGGCTTGGCGGAGGGATCAATGTCGAGCTTGGCGATTCTTGGACCGCTGGGTTTTTTTGCCTTGGAGCTCTTGTTCTCCAGGAGGCCGCCGTCGATCCATGCTCTCACGAGATCGGCATCCTTCTTGGAAAGCTTGTCACCCCGGGGGGGCATGAAGGGCTCGGCGGTATGGGTTATGGTGGTGTAGAGCTTGGAGCCGCCGCCGTCACCGGGAGAGGCAACAGCACCTCCCGACCCGCCTGTCATCACGCCGGCGAAGTTGGACAGGTCAAGATCTCCCTTCTTCTTGTCCGGATTGTGGCAGTTCAGGCAGGCCGACTCGAAGATCGGGTAGATGTGATCGTCATAGGTGATCTTTTCTGCCGCCTGCAAAGGCACGAATAGGGAGAGCGGAGCGGTTACCAGCAGGGAGGTGACCCACTTCCGTCCGATTGGTGTAAACTTGGTGTTCATGACCTGAACGTTGGACTTGGTGCCGCAATGGGCATCGAGGCGCTGGTCGTCTAGTGGTTGAAGATAAACTCCTTCGAGTTGAGGATGGCCCAGAAAATGTCTTCAAGGATGCTGGATCGCTCCTTGTCGTCTGCTGCGGTAGCGACGGCCTCGAGGAGCTTGGTTTTCTCGGTGTCGGTGGGGGCGCGGCTGAGGCAACGGAAATAAAGGGAGTCAATGACTGCGCCAGGGGTCTTCTTTTCCTTGAGGAGTTTTCCGATTACTCCACCACTCTGGATACGATTGTGCACGGCATCACCATTCAGGAGGTGAAGAGCCTGGGAAAGATTCGGTTCCATTTTGACTTCACAGGAGCACACGGTCTGACGGGTGGCTCTTCCGAAAGTGGTCAGGAAATAGTTGGTCGTGTTTCCGTCGGCAATCTGGACTGCCCGGGCCCCGATGGGCAGTCCGCGGAATTTGTTGGGTGTGCCGGTGACCTGAGCGAGGGTGTCGAGGAGAACTTCCGCCCTCATCCTTCGGATGAGAGAGTGCGAAAAGTTGGTCAGGTCCGTCTCGTTGGTCTCATTCGTGCGACTGGAAAGCTGATAGGTACGCGAGGTGCAGATGTCGCGGACCAGCTTCTTGAAATCGTAGTCATACGCGAGGAATCTCGAGGAGAGGGCCTCCAGGAGCTCGGGATTGCTCGCGGGATTGGAAATTCGGACGTCATCGACCGGATCGGTGATGCCGATTCCGAAGAAGTGCGCCCATACGATATTCACTACGTTTTTCGCGAACCATGGGTTGTCCTTGGAAGTCAGCCACTCCGCAACGGCCTCGCGGCGGGTCTGGCCGCTCTTGAGCTGGGCCGGGGCCTCAGCCCCGAGATACTGCGGGACGGCATTGGCCTTGGTGACCGGGTGCTGGATCTGGCCGCCCCCGTCAAAGATGATCTGTTCGTGTGGATCCTCGGCTGGCTTCTTGCGGACCTGTGCAAACAGGGCGGCGAAGCCGTAGTAGTCATCCATTGTCCAGCGGTCAAAAGGGTGATTGTGGCACTGGGCACATTGAATCCTTGTTCCCATGAAGACCTGGGCCACGTTCTCCGTGCGCAGCTTGACATCGTTTTCAAGCTTGAAGTAGTTGGTCGCTGGGTTCCTGAAGGTGCCGCCCCGGGCCGCAAGCAGGTCGTAGATGATGCGGTTGAAGGGCTGGTTGTTTGCGACTTTGTCGCGCAGCCACTCATACCAGAGAAGGGCCGACTTGTAACTGACCTGGTTGGCGTTGTTGCCGGTGGAGCGAATCTGGAGAAGTTCGGCCCATTTCATGACCCACATTTCAGTGAACTCCTTGCGCTCCAGCAGTTGGTCAACGAGCGTTTCCCGCTTGTTGGGATCCTGGTTCTCCAGAAATGTGCTGCGTTCCTTTTCCGTGGGAAGAACACCCACGATGTCGAGGAAGACGCGGCGAACGAAGACTTCATCGGTGCAGAGCTCCGAGGGATAGATGCGGAGCTTGTGCAACTTGGCATGCACATGGTCGTCCACGTAGTTGAACGCCTTCAGTTCTGGTTTTTCGTAGACGAGGTTGTCAGGAATGACGATTGCCTGTGTTCCCTCGGTATAGGTGTGGAAGCGGGCGAGGAGGAAGGCTTCCCCGCGGTTCTTGGTTCGGGCGACTCCGGCGTGTTCATCAATTTCAACGCTGTTGTCGTTGGAGGAGCTGAAGCTTGAAAGGTTGGTGACGTCCCGGTCGGTGCCATCTGAGTAGCGCGCCCGCACGGTGAGGGGGACCTTCACCTTTTCTCCCTTGAGAACATATTGCTTCGGTTCCACGTCGATACCGACAGGCAGCGCGATGTCATCCTTGTCGTAGGGAACTCCCGACTTGATCCACTCAATCAGGGTCTTCGCATTGGGCGAGTCCGGCTCGAAGAGCTTTCCTCCGGTATGAGGGACCTCTCCGGTGGCCTTGGTCACCATCAGGGACGCCTCGGGCAGGGCAAGATTGACCCGGCGGCCGGACAACTGGCGGGTAATGCGATGATGGTCGCCCTTGGGATCGTAGCCGAAGAGCGAGAGCATGAAGCCGTCCTGGCCGCGGGCAGACCCGTGACAGGAACCGGTGTTGCAGCCGGCGGAGGTGAGGACCGGCATGACGTCGAGCTGAAAACTGATGGGGCGGGCCCGGGAGGCGTCCTTCACCGTCACGGGGATTTCTGCGTTCTGTCCCCGGAACTCGATCTTCAGAGTCGTTTCGCCATCGGCCTTTGGCGTGAGGAGGCTGCCCTCGAGACTGGCTAGTTCGGGATTGGCCAGGCTGAGCCGGGCCCATGAGGTAACGTTGCGCGAAGTGGCATCCTTGTAGCTGGCGATTACGACCACACGGTGAAAGTCCGCTGCGGTCTCGAGGGTCACGTCCTTGGGGTAGACCTCGAGGCGGGCAAGCTCGGGATCAGGGATGTCGGGATCCTCGGCGTCCGGGGTCCGGGGCTTGGTGCTGAGAGTGACTCCCTCGGGCCACTCGGCACCGCTTTCAATCCATGTTTTCAGGATGGCTACTTGCTGTGCGGAGAGCGGCTCGCGGTCGGATTTCTCACTGAGAGGCGGCATCAGGTCGTCATCGTCCGGGGCAAGAATCACACGCTGGAAGAGCTCGGATTCGTCGAGATTGCCTGCTACGAGGGCTTTTCCTCCCTCGCCCCCCTGGAGGGTGAGTTCGTGGGTGTCGAGGCGTAGTTTGCCCTTGTTCTTTTCCGCGTTGTGGCACTCGAGGCAGTTTTGCTCCAGGATCGTGCGGACCTCGTCGAAGGTTGCGGCAGAGAGTGAAGAGCAGGTCAGTAGCAGAGCAAAAATGGAGGCGTTCTTGATGAGCGGTTTCATGGCGTCCTGTTCAGTTGGCGTTCTTGCTTTGGAGGCGAAGTTGCTCAAGGCGTGAGAGGCGCTTCTTGACGGGTTTTTGTTCGACCGGTTTGGGTTCCTCTTTCTTGACGACAGCAGGTTTCTTGGGGGCCGGTGGGGGAGGGTCGATGCGAAGGACGCCGCCACCCATCGCGGTGCCGCGGATCGGATGTCCGTCCCGCGTGATGGTGACCGTGCAGAAGAGGTTCGAGGTCTTTCCCTTCTTGGCCTCCTTGCTGACGGTAAGCGGGAACATGATCTCCTTGGATTCCTTGGTAATGGAGAGCTCCTCGGCCGTGACTCCGTGAGGCAATCCATTGACCCGGATCTGGGCTTCGCCCTCGAATTCCTTGTGAATGGTCAAGGAGCACACGAGGTCGGTGTCCTGTCCCAGTTCAGTGGCAGCCAGTTCGATCTTGCCGCCCACATAGGGATCGGCGATCTCGATGGGCTGAAGCTTCGAGGATACGAGAACGGGGCCCTTGCTGCAGGTGGCTTCCCCGGATACGAAAATGCGCCACTTGGCAACGCTTGCGCTACCATTGGCATTGATGCCCATGACCACTTCGTTCTGGTCCTTGGGAATCGTCACGCTGGAAGGGGCGGACACCCCGGGGGGGCGCCAGGGCAGGGTGACGCGAATCGCCTCCTTGAATTCAGGGTCCCTGAGGGCAGTGATTTTCAGGGACATGGTGCCATTTTTGACGAGGGGGACGGGCGGGACTTCGAGCTTGAGCTCAAAGGGCGCCTTCTCGATCACCGCGATCGCGATGCGTTCGTCGTGATAACTGTGGAATGTGCCGGCATTGTTTACCTCGATGTGGTGAATGGTTTCGTTGAAAGGCCCCGCCAGGCCGCTTTCCGGGTCCCTGACATTGAGTTTGTAGAGGGCACCGGCAACCGTGGCCCCGGGGGCAGCTTCGAAAATGACAGGCATGGTATTGATACTGCGCGAGGCAGTATCGCGATCGAGAGAGACTCCCGAAGGCAGCTCAGGGGCTTCCAGGTCCAGGTCGCAACCAATGTTGCTGCGGCTCAGGTTCACCACGCGTCCGACCCGGTTGCCCTGGGGGACGGAGATCATCTTCCACTTCTGGCTGTTGTTCCGGTCACCGTAAGGGAGGGTTGCCGAGAGAGCCGGTCCGCGCTCGGTAATCTCGATGCGGTAGGTGTAGTTCGGGCCGCTGTTGTAGAGCTGGTCGCGGATATTGATGTTGTAGATGCCGTCCTCGGGAATCTCCAAGTCGAGGCGGCTGTCGGGGTCCCCGCCTTCGGCATCATCGTTGCTGCCGATCTGCTTGGAGTCACCCTCCCGGCGGACGATGATGTAGGGGTCGAGTGGGGATCGGAGCTGGCGGGCAAAGACCCGAGCGCGGAGGCGCTGGCCTTTCTTGGCCGTGAAGCGGAACCAGTCCTTGTCCTCTTTCTTGGAGAGGATTCCGTGGAAGGCTACCGGGACGGGCGGGGCCTCGGGGGGCGAGGCCTCCTTGCTTCCTTCGTTCGGTTCCGTCTCGTTGACATAGGGGAGAGTGCTCACCCGCAGGGGGATGCCTGAGGGGGCATACCAGTCACCGTTCTTGATCAGGCCGTGGAATCTCCGGGGCTCCTGCGGAAGGCTGAGCTGCGTCTTGAGCTCTCCGGTGGGGTCGCCAACGAAAGTGAATTCGCGGGCTTCACCGGGTTGTGCCCCCGGGGGGAATACCGCGGTGGGCCGGGGGAACGTGCCGACGTGGAGCCGATACTGGCAGGCTCCCGTGCCCTGGTAGGAGGACTCCCGGACGAGGACGGTGTAGGGGCCGTCTTCCGGAATGACGATGGAAGCGGCGCAATCGCGAAAGAGCAGGGCGGTATCATCGCTGGAGGCAAGCTCGAAGCGCTCCTTGTTCAGGATCGCGACGTAGGGGTCGAAGAGCGTGCTCCCCAGCCGCATGCCCTCGACCTCCACCGAGAGGCGCTCTCCCTTCTTGCATTGCACACGGTAGTAATCGGCATCCTCGCGGTCAGCGACACCCTGCACGGTGGTATTAATCTCGATATCCTGGGGCTCGTCGAACTTGCTGTTGACGTCCCTGCTGCGGTCCTCGGAGCGTTGCTCCATGACGGTAGGATACTGGCCCACCCAGAATGAGCGCTGGTAGGTGACGCCCCCCTTGCAGCGCAGGCGGAGGAGGTGTTCGCCGAGCGGGGCATCAGGGGCGATCGTGATGGAGGCACTGACCGCCTTGTTCTGATCTCCGACCTTCTCGAGCTTGGTCACGGTGATTCCGGTCTGGTAGAGGAGAATTTCCTGCGGCTCGTAGAGCCGGTCCCCATTGAGGCGGATAGTCATCTCGGTTCCGCGCTGTCCCCCGCGCGGCTGGATGGTACCGATGGTTGGGGTAAAGGCGGATGCCGAGTGCGCAAGCAAGGTGCAGAGAAGGCCCCAGAGGAATCGGCTACGGTAGCTGGCAATCATTGGATGAGTGAGGTTGACGCAATGGTCCATGATGGACCTTGAGTACTTTTTTGCCGGACCGGACCCCGGCAGGGGTCGGGTTATTGAGGCGCCGGGCCGGTTTTGGTGGTATGGATGAGATTGGAATCAGGTGCCTTGGAAGGCGTTAGGCCTTCTTTTCGAGGATCTCGTCCAGCACGCGTCCGCCATCGACAATCTCCATGGGTCTGCCCCCGGGGGCCATCAGTTCCTTGTCGCCGGTGATGCCGAGCTGGTTGTAAACAGTCTGGGCAAGATCTTCCACGCCCACGCGGTCTTCCTCAGGTTCGCCGCCGAGGGCATCGGATGATCCATAGATCATGCCGCGTTTGACTCCGCCCCCTGCCATCATGACGGAGAAGACGCGGGGCCAGTGGTCTCGGCCGGCGGTGTTGTTGATCTTGGGTGTACGCCCAAACTCGGAAGTCAGCATAACCATCGTGGAGTCGAGCAGTCCCCGTTCGTCGAGGTCGCTGATGAGAGCGGCCACGGCCTGATCTACCGGGGGCAGGTTGCTTTCAATGGATCCCTTGATATTGCCATGGTGATCCCAGCCACCGGCAGTGAGGGAAACGAAGCGCACACCGGCTTCGACGAGGCGACGAGCGAGGAGCATGCGCTGTCCCGGGGCGTTGACCCCGTAGCGCTCCTTCATCTTCTGGTCTTCCGCGTTCAGGTTGAAGGCTTCACGGGCTTTCTGGGAGGAGATCATGGCGTAGGCGTGCTGATAGAACGCGTCCATGGAGGCGAGGGCGTCTGATTCCTCAAGCGATTTGAAATGGTAATCTACCGTCTCGAGGAGGGACCTGCGACGGTCGAAGCGCTTCTCATCGACCCCGGAAGGCAGGTTGAGATCTCGGACCTTGAAATCCTTGCGGCTTGGATCGTTTCCAAGCGCGAACGGTCCGTAGGCGGAAGAGAGGTAGCCGGAATTGGCAAAAGAGTTTGGAACGCTGGGAATGCACACATAGGGAGGCAGGTTGTTGCGCGGGCCCAGTTCGTGGGAAATGACCGATCCAATGGAGGGATACTCGATGGCCGGAGAGGGCCGGTAACCGGTGAACATGTTGTGTGTGCCGCGCTCGTGTGCCGCTTCCCCGTGAGCCATGGAGCGGATGACTGTGATCTTGTCGGCTACCTTGGCAAGGTGGTCGAGGTGCTGGCTGAAGCGCTCTCCCTTGATGGCGGTCCCCACGGTGCCAAGGGGTCCGCGGTATTCGGTGGGAGCGAGATACTTGGGATCAAAGGTCTCCTGATGGGCAGCACCCCCTGGCAGGAAGATGTTGATGACTGATTTTGCGACTCCTTCGCGGGTTTCGTAGAATTTCTGGGCCCCTTGGGCCTCCATCTTGAGCAACTGGGGAAGGGTCAGGCCCAGACTGCCGAGCATGCCGACATACAGGAATTCACGTCGGGAGTAATCGCGCGCGAGCGGGTTTCCAGGACACGGTATATTTTTCATGGTCGTCTTACGCAGGAGATGTTAAGCTTCTTTAGAGATTAAATTCAGAAAGTCAGGCATTTTTCGCTTTACGTCGGCGTCAGAAGCCCACTTTCAGGGAAAGACACCCCGGAAGGGACCGGATCCACCCCCAAAAAGTCGATTTCTCCCCATTTTCCATGAGTCTCCCAGACATACCTGGATACCGGATTGACACCCTGATCGGGAAGGGCGCTTGCGGAACGGTCTATACTGCGAGGCACGACTCGGGAAGCCTTGTTGCGGTTAAGATTCTGGATCCCAATTGCATCAACGCAGAGCTGTTGTGCAATCGCGTAAACCGCCTTTATCGGACTAGTCCGCCGAGGGCTACCGTTCCGTTGATCGCTCATTCTCTAGAGAAAGAGCCTTTTCTTCTGGTTGAGGGGCTGATGGCGGATCGCGTGGTCCAGGGCGTGGGGGAGCGATTCGTGCCCAGGACCCTGCAGCTGCAGCTGGAAGACCACATGGGAAAGCGTTCTTCCTGGATGCTGATCCGGCGCCTCGCTCAGGTTCTGGCGGAGTTCCATCGCCGCCGGGTGGCGCACGGCAACCTCAAACCCGGCAATATCTTTCTCGATTCGGACAACGAGGTGTTGCTGTCCGATTACGCGCAGGGCCTCATGCCGGGACTTTCCGAGCTCTCATACACGGACGCCCTGCTCTATGCGCCGCCTGAGCAGCTGATGAACCCGGATGGCTACCTGGAGGGTGCTGGTTACGGGTGGGATGTCTATGCGTTCGGGACGTTGGCTTTTCGTCTGCTCAATGGTGTCTTCCCGCGCTGTAATGACACGTTCGAGAAGGTGGCGCCTGCGATGGGTGAACAACGGCGGCGGGGAGTGGAGGCCGATTGTGAGCGGATCGCGGTCAAGTTGGAGAAGAGTGCTCTGATTGATTGGAGGGGGGCAGCGCCCACCCGGGAGGAAGAGGAGGGACGGCAGGTCATTGAGCGTTGTCTTCAGCTCGATCCCTGGAAGCGGTTTGGCGACATGCGGGAGGTGTTGCGGGCCTTGGAGGCCATTGCCAGCTCCCGTCAACAGCGTCTTGCGGCAGAAGCGGAGGATGAGCGCGTTGAGATGATCGAGCGCAGGAAGAAGAGCTGGCGGGCGACCGCCTCTGTGGGAATTGCAGCGTGTGTCACTCTCGGTGCGGTGCTCATTCACCGGATTGTCACTCAGGAGGATCCCGAGCCCGAGATCGTCGAGGTAAAGGTCAGGGAGCCGGTGGAGGTGGAACCGGAGGTCGATCCCGAGGAGCTGCGGAGGCAACACCGAAAGTTTCTCGATATGCTGGCTGATCGAAACCAGCTTGAGACCGTTACCAAGGAGCAGGAGGCGCAGGTGCGTGAGATGGCCGGGGATCTCATGGAGGCGCACAAGCTCAGTGATCAGCTCCTGTCGTGGTCGATCGAGCGGGGCGCCGAGCAGCTTCCCACGCTGGAGGGACGTATCGGGCGGCTTTCCTCGCTCCAGGACAAGCTGGAGCACCAGTTGGAAGTGATTGAGGAGCTTCCGGAAGAGTTTCAGAAGAATTCCTGGCGCCTCAAGCTGGCCCTAGCGGAAGTAGCCCTTGCAGGGGATCGGCCCAAGCTGGCCCGCGAGAAGATGAAAGAGGTCCTGGGTGAGGCTGCGGTCACGGATCCCGAGATTCAGAAGCGCCTTGCGCGCACCCGCGTGCTTGTGTGTCTGCTCGGTTCGGAGGATTCCGATACGGAGGTGACTCCCGGGGAACTGGCGGAGACCGAAACGGCTCTGGCCTCCCTGCCCGAAGAAGAGCGTCAGACGCGGCGTCTCAAGTCCGCGCTCCGGATGGCGGAAGCGCGCATGCAGTTCCGCAATGGTGACTCGGCGGCGGCGCTCGATACCTATCGCAATGCCTTCGCCGAGATGACCCGCCTGTGTGAGGAGCAGCCCTCGTTGTCCCCGCTCCGGATCTGGAGGGCACGGGGATATGCCTCGGCGGCTCAGGCGGCGAGCGGTGCGGGTGAGGTCGACGCGGCGATCCTGCTGCGGGAGCAGGCCGCGGTCGAGTTGATGGAGCTGCTCGAGGTGCAGCCGAACAGGGCGGATGTCCAGGTCGAGCTCTCCCAGGCTCTTGGAGCGATCGCGCAATCGGCCCTGGAAGAGGGCGAGCTCGACAGGGCGGAAGACCTCGCGGCCCGGTCCCTTGAGCTTCTGGAAACGGCCGTTTCCAATCCTGAGGAGAGGGAAGGGGCTCTGAACCAACTTGCGGCCCTGAAAAGCGTGCTGGCAGCCTGCCGGGCGGGGACGGGTTACTCAAAGGATGCCCTGCGCCTGGTGCGGGAGGGTCAGGCTCATGCTGAGGCGGCCCTGCAGCGTGCCCCCAAGGACCCTATTACGCGGTTTCGGCTGGCGATCCTTTCCTGGCAGCAGTGTGGATTGCTGAGTGCGGATGGGAAATTCGGCGAAGGCCTGCCCCTCGGGATCAAGGCCCGCCAGACCTTCATCGACCTGATCGCACAGGGGGTGAGCCACCCGAGCCAGCGCGAAATCAAGCGCTCTCTGGCCTACCTCACCGGCGACCTGGGCCGGGCGGCGCACGATGCCCGCAAGGAGGACGATGCGGTCCTCTACCTGCGTGAGTCGGTGGAGACCTGGGAAGCGCTTCTGGCAATCGATGAGGAGAACGATGAGTATCGTGCCCAGTATCGATGGACGACGCAGGAGTTGCGGGAGCTGGGCGTGATTTCGTCGGTGCCTTCGCAGCAGAGGTAGGGGCAGGCTTCACGCTTCAGTCCGCCTTGAGCAAGGATAGAAGAGTCAGGTGCCACCGCGGTGGACGCCCGGGAGAAGCAGCCGCGGTCGTGTTCAGCGGATAATCCGGATACTCACCGGGTAGGTATACCACTCGCCCCGGCTGGCACGGATGCAGCCCGTGATTTCCCACACCATGATGAGGACGAGACAGACGAGGAAAAGGCCTGTCATGGGGAGGGCTGCAAGTCCGAGGGTGAGGAATGCGAGTCCGATGCCGATGATCGTGAAGCCGATGAACACGAGCAGGATGGTAATCTGGAAATTGAGAGCCTCCTTCCCCTGATGATCGAGAAAGGGGGAGCTGTCCTTGCGCACAAGCCAGAGAATCAGCGGGCCGAGGAAGCCTGTGAGGAGGCCCAGGAGGTGCATGAGCATTCCTGTCTCTTATACACATC
>CAWWCX010000025.1:0-20105 GCA_963935445.1 uncultured Roseibacillus sp. | reverse complement strand
AGGGCTACGCGCTGGCACGTAAACCACTTCTCCCCTTCGTGGCGATACCCACCACTGCGGGAACGGGAAGCGAGTGCCAGAGCTACGCCGTGATCAGTCGTGACCAGTCGCATGAGAAGATGGCGTGTGGCGACCCGGGGGCGCTGGCAACCTTCGCGATCCTGGACCCGGAGCTCACGACTTCCATGCCGCAGCATGTGGCTACGCTCACCGCCCTCGACGCCCTTGCCCATTCACTGGAGACAGCGGTGTGCACACGCCGCAACCCCCTGTCCTCGGCATTCTCCCGGGAAGCCTTCCTGCGGATTGCTTCCGCGATCGAGCCCGTCCTGAAGGGCGAAGCGTCCCTCCGCGAGCGTGGTGAGATGCTGCTGGGAAGTGCTTTTTCCGGTCTCGCGATTGAAAACAGCATGCTGGGAGCAGCCCATGCCTCGGCCAATCCGCTCACCGCGTGCCGGGGACTGGCTCACGGGCACGCGGTGGCTCTCATGCTGCCACACGTCATGCGCTACAATCATGAGGACCCGACGGCGCGGGACACGTATGACCAGTACGGAGAACTGCTTTCCCGCCGCGGCTATGCCAACCTCCCGCTAATTGAATGGGTCGAGCGGCTCATTGCGCTGGCAGCCCTGCCTTCCCTCTCGGAGGCAGGGGTCACCCAGGGGGACCTGCAGGGCCTCGCGGAAGATGCTACCCGGCAGTGGACCGGGCAGTTCAACCCCCGGGCTATGATTGCGGAGGGGTTTGTGCTACTCTATGAGAGCGCGATGGCCGCAAGCTCAGCGCCGAGGGCGACATGAAGAAATCACAATTGCAAATAGCTGTAACCGGGGCAGCCCTTGGGCTCATGTCTTCCAGCCTGGTTGGGGCGGCCCCGGAGGGGGAGAAGGAGGAGGGTCAGGCAGTGACCAGGAGCTGGTCTCTTCCGAGGGGAGGGAATGCGCTGCAGGGGCGCGTGCCTGATGCCGTTCCCCGCAAGCCGAAGATCAAGTGGGATGTCGCCCTCGATGGTCCGGTCATTGGGGATGCTGCCATCGCGGGGGGAACTGTTTTTGTCGGCACGGTCATGGGCACGTTCTACGCGGTTGATTTCGAGACCGGGAAGGAGCGATGGAAGGTTGAAACGGACGATACCATCGATGCGCCGCCGACGGTCGGGCTGGGGAAGGTGTTCATCGGCTCGAGTGATCGGTTTTTCTACTGCCTCGACCAGAAGACCGGCAAGGTGGTCTGGAAATATGAGGCCGCGGACAAGTTCGTGGGTGGGGGATTGCTCGTGAAGAAACCCGGCGGGGGGGAGGACTGGATCGTGGTGAACGGCTACGATGGGATATGTCGGGCGTTGCGGGTCAAGGACGGCTCGGAGGCCTGGACCTACGAGACCGCCGAGCAGATCAACGGAACGCCTGCCCTCGTGGAAGGCAGAACCGTGGTCCTGGGAGGCTGCGATGCCATGGTGCACATCGTTGATGTCCACAATGGCAAAGGGGTCAACGAGGTGCAGGTCGATGCCGAGATCATCGGGACGGTGGCCACCATGGGGAGCATGGTCTACTCTGCGAATTACGGAAACCAGCTCGTGGCGGTCGACATCAAGAAGGAGAAGCCGAAGTGGATTTACGAGGACAAGGACTTCGGATTCTATGCGGCCCCGGCCCTGAATGACGACATGGTCTTCATCGGGTCCCGCGACAAGCACCTGCATGCCGTTAACCGTTCAAGCGGAGAGCGGGCTTGGCGTTTCAAGACCGGGTCCCGTGTCGATGGGGGCGCGATCGTCTTCAGGGATGCGGTTGTTTTTGGCTCCGGGGACGGTAGGCTGTATGCTCTCAATCCATCGGACGGCAGTGAGATCTGGCGTCTGGATCTTGGAGAGGGCCTCAGTTCTGATCTCGCGTTCGCCAACGGGCACATCGTGGTGGGCGGATCAGATGCGACCCTTTTCTGCGTCGAAGGAAACTAAGCCAGCCATGAGCGATACCGCCGTCTCCCCGAAAAAGAAGGCTACCAGGGCCGGGAACTACTTTATCTCCAATTACCCGCCGTTCTCCTTCTGGTCGGAAGAGGCGGGCTCCAAGGTGGTGGAAGCCTTTGAGCAGGAGCCTGAACCCGGGACGCCGCTTGGTCTCTACCACCACATTCCGTTCTGCCGGAAACGTTGCCACTTCTGTTACTTCAGGGTCTACACCGATAAGAACGCCGACGAGATTCGTGACTATCTCGACTGCACCATGCGCGAGCTCCGGATGCTGGCGGACAAGCCGCTGCTGGAGGGGCGCAAGCCGCACTTCATTTACTTTGGAGGAGGAACTCCTTCCTACCTTTCAGCCAAGCAACTCACTGACCTCACGGATCGCATGAAAGCGATCCTGCCATGGGATGAAGCCGAGGAGGTTGCCTTCGAGTGTGAGCCGGGCACCCTCAACCCGGGGAAGCTGGCCGCCATCAAGGAGATCGGGGTGACCCGGGTCAGCCTGGGCATCGAGAATTTTGATGACCGGATTCTCGAGATCAACGGACGGGCGCACCGCAGCAAGGAAGTATGGCGGGCCTACGAACGGGCCCGGGCCGAAGAGTTCGAGCAGATCAACATCGACCTCATAGCCGGCATGCTGGAGGAGACCGAGGAGAACTGGCAGAAGAACATCGAGCAGGTTCTCGAGCTCAGTCCCGACAGCATCACCATCTACCAGATGGAGATTCCCTACAACACGACCATCTACAAGGACATGAAGTCGAGCGGCGCCCTGGTCGCCCCGGTGGCGGACTGGGAAACCAAGCGCCGCTGGGTGAAGGAAGCCTTTGCGGAACTGGAGGCCCATGGCTACACGATCAGCTCGGGCTACACCGCGGTGAAGGACCCCGCCAAGACGAAGTTCATCTATCGTGATGCCCTCTGGGGTGGCGCCGACCTGGTTGGGCTCGGGGTGGCCTCGTTCTCACACGTGAAGGGTGTGCACTACCAGAACCTGACCGAGATTGACGACTACACGGGTGCTGTTGATGGAGGCCGGATGCCCATCAAGCGGGCCTTCCAGACCAATGAGGAAGAGCGGATGATCCGCGAGTTCATCCTGCAAATGAAGCTCGGTCACGTGGAGGCGGGCTACTTCGAGGAGAAGTTCGGCGTCAGCATCCTGGAGCGATTTGCCTCCCAACTCGCCGAATTGACTGAAGAGGGCCTTCTCGAGGTGGGGGAGGGCTCCATCGCGCTGAACCGGGACGGGTTGCTCTGTGTGGATAACCTGCTGCACGACTTTTTCCTCGAGCACCACAAGACTGACCGGATCGTGTGACTTCCGGGTGGAGGCCTCTTTCCGGGGAAGAGTGTTGCTGGCCGGGGATTTTCCTTCGATCCCCGCCGCGGTCCCCGATAGGGTGGGCCTGCCTGAACGTAACCTAGGTGCCCTTGGACCAGAGCCCGCAACCATCATTTCCGGATTTCCTGCGTGAGTCCCTAGCGAGAGCAGGGCTGGCTGGAGAGGCTTTCACCGTGTGCGAGCCAGATGAAATTCCGGCGCCCTACCGTGCGCTGCTCGTCCATGAGGCAGACATGACATCCACTCTCGAGCGCTACCACGGGGAGGGGATGACTTTGGAAGTGCTGACGGATGGCCGGGCTGGCGGCCATTATTTCCGGGAGGTCGTCCTGCGGGGGGGGAAGACGCGAACGGTTGCGGAGTTCGGCCTGATTGAAATTGAGATCGACCGTTTCCCCTCAGAACTGCGGGAGAGCATCCTTTCCGGCAAAAAACCGCTGGGAGGCATCCTGAACGAGAGCGGACTGAGCTATCAAAGCCGCCCTCTGGGGTATTTTTCAGTTGCACGGGAGCATCTACCCCCGAAATTGTCCGTGCTCGGAGGGAACGACACGTTCTACGGCCGCCTGAATCAGCTCCTTGGGGCTGATGGCGGCTGCTTGGCGCGTATTCTTGAAATCATCCCGAATTCCTCCCAATCGTGACTACTACAAGTGAAATTCAGTCCTGTGACGCCATCGTGGTTGGTGGCGGTCCCTCCGGTGCCACTGCGGCGGCTCTCCTTGCCGAGAAAGGCCACAAGGTCGTCCTCCTTGAGAAGGAGAAGTTTCCCCGCTATCACGTGGGGGAGTCCCTGATGCCCTTCTGCTACTTTACCCTCGAGCGGCTGGGAGTTCTCAAGCAGATGGAGGAGCACGCCTTCGTGAAGAAGCATAGTGTCCAGTTCGTTACGCAGACCGGGCAGATCTCGGCACCCTTCTACTTCTTTCAGCACCTGGACCACCCCGCGGCCACGACCTGGCAGGTGGAGCGCTCTGTCTTTGACGAGATGCTGCTGCGCAACGCGGAAGCGAAGGGAGCGGACGTGCGGGAAGAGACCCAGGTCCAGAATTTCATTTACGAAGGGGAGCAGGTCTCCGGGGTCGTGGCCCGGAGGAAGGACGGCTCGGAGTATACCGTGCAGGCACCCGTGACGGTGGATTGTACGGGGCGGGATGCTCTCTTCCTGAGGAAGAAGAACTGGCGCAAGCGTGACCCGCAGCTCAACAAGATCGCGATCTGGACTCTCTTCAAGGGCGCCAAGCGCGACGAAGGGCTGGACGAAGGCGCGACCACGGTGGCCTACCTCGACCAACGGGGCTGGTTCTGGAACATTCCCCTCCGCAACAATATCGTGAGTTCCGGCATTGTGGCTGAACGCGACTATCTCTACCGCGACACGCGTGACCCGAAGGAGATCTACGAACGCGAGATCTCCGAGAACAGCTGGATCAAGGAGCACCTTACCCCGGGGGAGCAGTTTGGGGAATTCTGGGTGACGGGGGAATACTCCTACCGCGGAGAGCATTGTGCCTCGGATGGACTTCTCCTGGCAGGCGATGCCTTTGCCTTCCTCGACCCGGTCTTTTCCTCAGGTGTGTTTCTTGCCCTGAAGAGCGGAGAGATGGCCGCTGACGCGGTGGACGCGGCCCTCACAAACGGGGACTTTTCCGCGGGGCAGTTCTCGGACTACGGTGAGAAGCTCTGCCAGATGATCGAAGTGATGCGCAAGCTGGTGTATGCCTTTTACGATGAGGACTTCAGTTTCGGGGACCTGATCCGGAAGTATGAGGATATCCGGCCCATGCTGACGGATTGCCTGATCGGGGATCTCGATGGCAAGGACTACGGCCCGCTGGCCGAGGCAATGAGTGATTTTGCGACCCTGCCGGAACCGCTTGCACACGGACGTGTTCCGCAACCCGTGGGGTAGGCGGCCCGGGATTCACCGCATGAAGGTCACCTTTCTCACCGCGGGCACGGGGAGCTACCACTGCGGAGCATGCATGCGGGACAACACTCTGGTGACAGCTCTTCACCGGGCCGGGCACGAGGTGGCCCTTCTCCCGATGTACCTGCCCATGCAGCTGGATGAAGACGTTCTCCCGCAGGTGAGAAAAGCGCCCATCTTCTTTGGGGGCATCAACGTCTACCTGCAGCAGAAGTTCTCGATTTTCCGCCACACGCCGCGCTGGCTCGACAGGCTCTTTAACGGGCGGGGGCTCCTTCGTTCCGCAGCAAGGCGCAGCCACATGACCAGCGCCCGTGACCAGGGCGAGATGTGCCTTGCCATGTTGCAGGTAGACGAGAGCAGGCTCACCAAGGAACTTGATAAGCTCGTGGACTGGCTGGAGCACCATGAGCGGCCGGACCTCGTCGCCCTGTCCAACGCCCTCCTCTGTGGCCTAACCCGCGAGCTGAAGAAGCGCCTGAGTGGAATTCCCGTCATTGCCTTCTTTCAGGGAGAGGACACGTTTTTGGACAGCCTCCCCGAGCCCTATCGCAGCAAGAGCTGGAAGGAAATGGAAGAGCGCCTTACGGAGTGCGACATGCTTGTTGCACCGAGCAGTTTTTACGCCGGGCTGATGACAAAGCGCCTGGGTCTCGCGTCCGGCCAGATTGAGGTCCTGCCCAACGGAATCAACCTGGAGGGGTACGGGAGGCGCCGGAAGGATGCTCCGCAGGCGATCGGTTACCTTGCACGAATGAGCCGGGAGAAGGGGCTGGGAGACCTGGTGGACGCCTATCTTCTCCTTCAGGAGGCGGGCAGGTTCCCCGCGTGCCGGCTCAGGATTGCCGGGGCCTTCACGATGGGGGATGAGGGCTTTGTGGAGGAGCAGAAGCAAAAGATTGAGCAAGCGGGGCTCTCCGACCTGGTGGACTGGTATCCGAATGTGACCCGGGAGGAGAAAGCGGAGTTCCTGCGGGATCTGACTGTCTTTTCCGTGCCCGTGCAGTACCCGGAGGCCTTCGGGCTCTATCTGATCGAGGCGATGGCAAGCGGGGTTCCGGTGGTGAACCCGGAAGCCTCGTCCTTCCCGGAGATCGCGAAAGCGACCGGGGGAGGGCGCACAGTGACTCCGGGAGACCCGCAAGCGCTGGCGCGGGCGTGGGAGGAACTCCTGGCCGATCCTGATGAGATCACCGCGATGGGAGAAAGAGGTCGCCGCGGTGTGGGGGAACGGTATAGCGTTGCGGCGATGAGGGACGGTTTTGTGGAACTCGCCGGGCGGGTTCTGGAGGCCTCCGGACCGCGAGATTCATGAGCGACGAGTGCTATTCATTCGAATATCAGCGGCGGGTCGAGTTTCACGAAACCGATCTCGCCGGAATCGTGCACTTCTCCAATTTCTATCGCTACATGGAAACCGCGGAGCACGAGTTCATGCGCAGCCTGGGTCACGCCATTCATCAGCAGATGGACGAGACGGAGATCGGGTGGCCCCGCGTGAGCGCAAGTTGTGATTTTCGAAAGCCCGCGCGCAATGACGACATTCTTATCATCCGGGTCTCCATTGAGGAGATCCGGACGCGCTCGGTCCGCTACCGATTCCGATTCTACCTTGACCCGGGCGATCCGCCCATCGCCACCGGATCCGTGGCGGTGGTGTGTGTGAAGTTCGAGGACGGGGGAATCACTGCCATTCCCATTCCCGGCCCACTGCGCGCCGACCTCGAAGCCGCGCAGGCAGCGGCCAAGCCCTGAATTGAAACGTGAGTTCCGCATCAACATCACCCAAGAAAACGAAATCCATGAATTGGCTTCTCTTCGCCCTCATGACCGTGGCCTGCTGGGGCCTCTACGGGATCTTCCTCCACGCCGGCCAGGTCGAAATGCAGGACCGGGTCCTCGGCCGCTACAAGGCCTTCCTGTTCGTGGGCATCGCCTACTTTCTGGTCGCGATTCTCGCGCCCTTGGTTGTTCTGATCGCCAAGAACGCGGACTGGTCCATGCCTGGCAAGGGCATGTGGCTTTCCCTGCTGGCAGGGATCCTCGGGGCGATCGGGGCCTTTGGAGTCCTCCTGGCAATGGCCGCTGGAGCGAAGTCGGGAATGAGCCCGGCGGTGGTGGCGATCTCAGTCATGTCGATCATCTTCTGCGGGGCTCCCCTTGTGAATGCCCTGGTATCGATCTGCAAGGATCCGCCCGATGGCGGTCTTGGGGCGATTCCTTGGCAATTCCTTTGCGGCATCCTGATGGCCGCGCTGGGTGGATTCCTGGTGGTCAAGTTCAAGCCGGAAGGCTCCCACGGGGCTCCCGCCGGGGCCAAGAAGCCAGCCTCGGAACTGCCGGCCAAAGCTGAGTGACCCTCCGGGGTTGCTGCCGCATGGCGGGGCACTCCGCACACCGAATGTCAGTCTCCGCCATCAACGACCTTTTTGAGGCGATCCTTCCCGCGAATGCATTTTACGCGGCGAAGCTGGGCGCGCTCCGTCGGTTCGACAGCGTGGAGGAATTCTCCTCCCAGGTCCCCTTCACCACGAAGGACGAGCTGGCGGCGGACCACGAAGCGCATCCCCCCTATGGCTCGACCCTGACCTACCCGCTGGACACATACACCCGGTTCCACCAGACCAGCGGAACGCGTGGCACGCCAATGGCGTGGTTGGATGATCCCGCGGGGTGGGCCTGGATCCTCCGGTCGTGGCAATGGGTGTGGACCAAGGCAGGCGCCCAGCCCGGGGACGGCGTCTTTTTCCCATTCTCGTTTGGGCCGTTCCTCGGGTTCTGGTCGGCGTTCGAGGCGGCAGCGGACATGGGCCTCCGGGCCATTCCCGGTGGGGGACTCTCCAGCGAGGACCGGGTGAGGATGATGGCCACCCACCGCCCGAGGTTCGTGGCGGCCACCCCCACCTATGCCCTGCATCTCGCCGAGGTCGCGAGAACCATGAACCATCCCGCCGATACTCTTGGGGTGGAGGCTCTGGTCGTTTGCGGGGAACCGGGCGGGAGCATTCCGGAAGTGCGGGAGCGCATAGGAAACGAGTGGTCTGCGCGGGTGGTTGATCACCACGGCATGACGGAGACGGGCCCCGTCACTGTCAGCGACCCCGGGGATGAGGGCCTCCTCCACATTTACCATGCATCCTATCATCCCGAGGTAATCGACCCCGAAAGCGGCGAACAGGTCAGCTTGGGGGACGTGGGAGAGCTGGTTCTCACGACCCTGGGCCGCTATGGGTCGCCCCTGATTCGCTACCGAACCGGCGACCTCGTTCGCCCGGTGGCGACCACCGGGGAGGATTCGGCGCCCTTTGCCCTGGAGGGCGGGATCATCGGGCGCGCGGATGACATGGTCGTGGTGCGGGGCGTGAATATTTATCCCAGTGCGGTAGAGGCGGTCGTGCGTTCGCTGGACGAAGTGGGGGAGTACCGCGTCGAGGTGGACCAGCGGGGCGAGCTTCCCGAGATAAGCCTGCTGATTGAGAGTTTCGGAGGGGACGCGGTCGCAGGAGAACTGGCCGCCCGCCTTCGATCCGTCTTCTCGATGCGAATTCCGGTAAGGGCAGTGGAGTCCGGCACGTTGCCGGTCTTCGAAGTGAAGGCCAAGCGATGGAAGGTGATTTGCGAATGATTGAAGTCCGAAATATCAGCAAGGTATACGAGATGCCCGGAGAGTCGTTGCGGGTTCTCGATGAGGTGTCCTTCAGTGTGAAGGCCGGGGACGCGGCAGCAGTTGTTGGCCCCTCTGGCAGTGGGAAAACGACCCTCCTCAACCTGCTGGGTGCGCTCGACCGGCCCACGGAGGGACAGGTCCTGATCAATGAGCAGGACGTGGCTTTGCTCGATGATGAACAGGCTGCAGCGTTCCGGAACCGGGCGCTGGGTTTCGTGTTCCAACACCACCACCTTCTGCCGCAATGCACACTGCTTGAGAATGTCGTCCTGCCTCGTCTGGCAGGTGGCTGGGAAGAATCGCATGCGGAAACCACGGCTCGTGCGGAAGCGCTCCTTGCCGAGGTCGGGCTGCAGGAGCGCCTCGGTCACTTTCCCTACCAGCTGTCCGGTGGAGAGCGCCTGCGCACGGCCCTGGCCCGCGCCCTCGTCAACGAACCAAGCCTGATTCTTGCAGACGAGCCAACGGGCTCACTGGATGAGGAGACAACCGGGGTGGTGGGCGACCTCCTGGAACAGCTCAATGGGGAAAAGGGCGTCACCCTGGTTGTGGTAACCCACAATCAGGCCCTGGCCCGGCGGATGCAGCATTCCTACGAGCTTCGAAACGGGAAACTGGAGAAGCAATGAACGCGTTCACCTTCATCCGGCGGGGGATCTGGCATTACAAAATGTCCTACCTGGGAGTGGGGGCGGGGACAGTGCTTGGTGCCACCGTCCTGCTGGGAGCCCTGATTGCCGGAAGCTCGGTGAAGGAGACGCTGCGGCAAGTGGCGAGCCAGCGAGTGGGGCAGGTGGAGGAGATCTTTGTTGCCGGGGAGGGTTTTTTCCGGGACGCCCTGGCGACCGAGGTTGCGGAGGGCTCCTTGCGGGCGGCACCGGTCCTGTTCTTGCGTGGCCAGCTCAGCTCGCAGGTGAGCGAACGAGGGCTGGGCAGTGTCCAGATCCTCGGGGTGGATGACCGCTTCTGGGCCTTTGCACCGGGAGATGGCGCAGTAGTCGCCCTCGAGCCGCGCCAGGTGGCCGTGAATGAATACCTCGCCGAGGCGCTGGACCTCCAGGACGAGGACTCCGTGGTTATGCGCCTCCAGTCGCCGGGGATGCTATCCCGTGATGCGCCGCTTTCCGGAGAGGCGGAGGATATAATCAGCTTCCGGGCCAAGGTGCGGAAGGTCGTTGGAAACGAGCAGTTTGGGCGCTTCAATCTGCAGGCCACCCAGCTTCCGGTTCCGACGGTGTTCGTGCCCTTGAGCCGTCTCCAGCAAGTGGTCGACCAACCGGCCCGGGCCAACATGATCCTGCTGGGGGGAGACGCCGGAGCTGCCTTCGATGGAGACCTGAATGAACACATCCGGAGCCGGATGGTGCTGGAGGATTACGGGCTGTCGCTCGTCGAGGTCCCGCTGGCAGGTGCAACCGAGGTGCGTTCGGCGCGGATCTTCTTTGAGGCTCCAATCGTTGAGGCCGTCAGAGGGCGGTTCCCCACCACGATCCCGGTGACCAGCTACCTGGTGAATACCTACGCAGCGAATGGGAAGGAGACCCCCTATTCGATGGTTGCCTCGGTCCGGCCGGAGGCCGCGCCTTTCCTGCCCGAAACCTTTGCCGGGGAGGACATTGTGATCAACGACTGGCTCGCGGAGGACCTCGGACTCGAGGTGGGCCAGCCCATCAGCCTGGCGTTCTTCAAACTCGTACGGGGGAACCAGCTTGAGGAAGATACCGCGGCCTTCCGTGTTCACAGTATTGTCCCACGGGAAGGACTTGCGGCGGATCAGCTCTGGATGCCCGATTTTCCAGGCGTTGCGGAGGCGGAGGACGCCCAGGACTGGGCGCCGGGCCTTCCCCTCGATTTGGAGCGCATCCGGCAGAAGGATGAAGATTACTGGGATGAGCATCGGGGCACGCCCAAGGCCTTCATCCCGGAGGAGCGGGGCCGGGAATTGTTCGGCAACCGCTGGGGGGAGTTCACCTCCCTTCGGATCCCCTCCAGTGGCACCCCGGCCCCGGAACTGGAGAAGGAGCTCCTCCCGCTGCTCAAGCCGGAGATGGCGGGGTTGCTTCTGCGGAGTCTCCGGGCGGAGGCCGAGGAGGCGTCCGAGTCCCCGGTGCCCATCGCAATGCTGTTTCTCAGCATGAGCTTTTTCCTGATTGTGGCATCGGTGGCCCTTGCGGCCATGTTGTTCCGTTTCAACATCGAGCAGCGGAACAGGGAAAGTGGGCTTCTGGCGGCCTTGGGGGTGCCGGCCGCCAAGGTGTTGCGCTGGCGCCTTCTGGAAGGCCTGGTGATTGTCACAACCGGAGGGCTCCTTGGCCTCCTCGTGGCGGTTGCCTACTCGAAGGTGATCCTCCGTGTCCTTGAGTCCATCTGGAACGAGGATTCTCCAGGAGACTTCTTTGTCTTTCACCTTGAGCCCGCCAGTCTGGCGGGGGGCTTTTTTCTCTTTGTCGGGCTCTCCATGCTGGCGATCTGGGTGACGGTGCGCAAACAGGCTCGCAAGACGGCGAGCCTGCGTCTCGAAGCAGGACTTGAGGAGGTTCACAGGGGAAGGGCCCGGGTTGGGCTTCTCAGGGGTGCGGGATGGGCGTGTGTACTTCTCGGGGCTTCTTCGATCGCGGCGACTGGCGTCATGGGCGCACAGGGATCCTTCTTTCTCTCCGGAGTATTTTTCCTGATGGCGGGCCTCCTGCGGTATCGAGCCTGGCTGGGACGCCTCGGGGCGCAGTTCCGTGGAGAGGTGACAGCAGGTGCCCTCGCCGTTCTCAACAGTGGCCGGCGCCCCACGCGGAGTCTCGTGGTGGTAGGAATTCTGGCCTGCGGTGTTTTTCTCGTTATTGCGGTGACCGCCTTCCAGAAACACGGCGGAGCGGATTGGGTGGAAAAGTCCAGTGGAGCCGGGGGGTTCGCCTTATGGGTGGAGACCACCAACCCGATCAACAGGGCTGCTGACGCCAAGCAGGATCCCGACTACTTCGAAATGGGAGAGGAGCGGGGGCTGCTCGGAGACATCCGTCCGTTCCGGCTCGGGGTAGGAGATGATGCCAGCTGTTTCAATCTCAATAAGGCCACGCGTCCCCGCCTGCTGGCCACGGACAGCCGCGCCCTTGCAGCACGGGACTCGTTTTCGCTCAAGGCGGTTGCCAGGGGTTTGGAGATCGACAAGGGCTGGGAGCTGCTCCGCGAGCCGACCGAGCCCCGGGTCCTGCGGGCCTTCATCGACCAGACCACCATGATGTGGGTCCTCAAGAAGAAAGTAGGAGACCGCATCACCTACCAGGACGAGCGGGGTGAGGACTTCGAGGTTGAGATCACCGGGGCCCTGGCGGACAGCGTGTTCCAAGGAAGCATGATTGTGGATGAAGACGCCTTCCTGACCTACTTTCCCTCTCAGGAAGGCTATCGCCTCTTTCTGGCCGACTTGTCGGAATCCGGGGATCTGCAGGATGCGCGCAACGGGATCCAGAAGGCCACCGCAGACCGTGGCAGTACGGTGACTACCACCCGCGAACGACTGGAAGGATTTCACGGAGTGGAGAATACCTATATTGCGATCTTTCACGTGCTGGGCGGACTGGGCCTCATTCTCGGAAGCGCCGGTCTGGGCATTGTGACTGCACGCAATCTGGTTGAACGCAGAAGCGAGTTCCAGGTGATGCGGACGATGGGGATCTCCCACCGCGTGACCCGCGGTGTGATCTTCAGGGAAGTGCGGGCCTTCATTGTCTGGGGGCTTTTCATCGGCCTCCTCGCGTCCCTGGTGGCTATTCTTCCGGCCCTGACCGGCACGCCACCGCTTGAAACCCTGATGGGACTGGGCGTGATGGTCGTCCTGATTGCCTTCAACAGTCTCTTCTGGGCCTTCGTTGGCTACTCTGTTGGCTACAGGCGGCGGATTGGCTTTGCTGCATGAGGGCCCTCTCCGCGGGAGAGCCTGATGACTAACGAGGAGGTGGAGCGCGGCCCGCAGATTCGGCGTTGGAGCAGGGGGGCCCGGGGGACTGGAAGCCCTCAGTCCGGAGAGGGGGAGGCGTCCTCTCCGTCTCCTGCATCGTTATCGGGATCCTCGTTATCGGGATCCACCTTCTCGATCTGGGCATCCTCGCGCAGCCCGGCAGCGAACTCCCGCAGGGCGTTGCGGCGTTTCTCGAATTCCACCCGGTGTGTGATTTCCTCCCGGAGCTCTTCAAAGGGGCGTAGTGTGGCCGGCTTGATTTCCGCGATCTTGAGGATGTGATAGCAATGCTCGTAGGCGACGACCGGGCTGACCTCCTCGTGGCGCATGGTGAACATGATGGACTCGATCGGGTTGGATGGGCGGTCGAAGGTGATCCAGCCCAGGTCGGTTTCGCCGGATTCCTTTTCAGTTTCGGCCCGGGCAATCTCCTCGAAGTCGGCTCCCGCTACCAGTTTCTCCCGGAGCTCGCCCATTTCCTCAAGAAGGAGAACGGGATCCTCATGTTTCTCGAGGGCTTTCATGAGGTGCAGGACACGCACCTCGGCCGCAGTCCGGAACTCCCGCTCGTTCTGTTTGTAGTATGCGAGCAGGTCGTCGTCTGCCACGTCCATCTTGCCAGCCAGCACGCTGTCGAGAAACTTCTCCATGCGAAGGTTAGCCTCGCATTCATCGAGCAGGTTGTCGCGTTGGGCCTCGAGCATCTCCCAGCTGGCACCATGCTTGCGGTATTCCTTGAGGGTTTTCTCGAGGCGGGCCTTGATTTCGGCCTCGGGAAGCTTGGGGAACTGAGTCTCGGCTTCCTGAGCAATGAGGACGGAGTCAATCACCTCTTCCTCAGCCTGAGTCATGAACTCCGGGTCGCGCTCGCAGCAGGACACTTGAAGGCGGGCCTCGGCCTCAGACTTGATGCGGGCAAAGGCATCCTCAAGGAGATTGGGGTCGATGAGCTCTCCGTTGACGCGCAGCATGCACGCACAGGTAGCGCTGGAGCGCGTAATGGCAACCCGAAACCGCGTTGTTGCAGGCTAGTTTGCCACAAGATTGACCAGGCGCCCGGGAACCACGATGACCTTGCGGACGGTCAGGCCCTCGAGGTGGCTCTGGACCTTGGGGTCGGCCCGGGCGGCGGATTCCGCCGTCTCCCGGGGGGCATCCGCGGCGAGTGTGATCTTGGAACGCACCTTGCCGTTGACCTGCACGACCATCTCGACTTCCTCCTCCACGAGGAGGGACGCGTCGTGGGAGGGCCAGGCAGCTTCGAAGCAGGAGCCTTCGTAGCCGAGGCGTTCCCACAACTCCTCGCTCAGGTGGGGAGCGAAGGCATTGAGAAGGATGAGGAGAGTCTGAAAGAGTTCGTGGGGGACGTTCTCTGCCGAGGTAAAGGCATTGGTACACTCCATCATCTGGGAGATGGCCGTGTTGAATCGCAGTTTCTCCACATCCTCGCCGACTTTTCTGATGGTGGCGTGCACGATCTTGAGCAGGTCTCCGGTGGGCTCACCATGCTCCAGCTTGCCGGAGGACACCCAGTTGCCCTCCTGATCCTGGTCGAGGGCCACTCGCCAGATGCGGGCGAGGAATCGGGAAATCCCGTCCACCCCTTCGGTGTTCCAGGGGGCGCTTTGTTCGAGGGGGCCCATGAACATGAGGTAGAGCCGCAGGGCATCTGCACCATAGGCGGCGACCACATCGTCCGGGTTGACCACATTCCCACGCGATTTCGACATTTTCTCCGCCCGGTCCCGGACGCGAATGGAGGGATTGTCGGCGAGGACAAAGCTGTCCTTCTGCTTGATGACCTCCTCCTTGTCGACGACTTCCTTGATCAGTTCCTCGCCATCCTGCTTTTGCCGGAAGACTGTTCGCTTCTCTTCTTTTTTTTCCCGAACGTTCTTGAAGCTGACCAGGCTTCCCTCCCCGTTCCGGAACGTGGAGTACTCGGTAGGGCCCATGATGAGGCCCTGATTGACCAGTTTCTGGAACGGCTCCCGCATGCTCAGGTGTCCGAGGTCGTTGAGGATCTTGTGCCAGAAGCGGGAGTAGAGCAGGTGCAGAACGGCATGTTCCGTGCCGCCGATGTAGAGGTCCACTCCTCCCGGGTTGTCGTTTCTGCCCAGCCAGAATTGCTCGGCCCCGGGTGAAATAAACTGCTCGCTGTTGGAGGGGTCGCAGTAGCGCAGGTAGTACCAGCAGGAGCCAGCCCACTGAGGCATGGTATTGGTTTCCCTCCGGGCGCCATTCGGAAGTTCGACCCAGTCGGCGGCCTTCGATAAAAGCGGTTCAGGCTCGCCGGTGGGGTTGTAATCTTCCAACTCGGGGGCGAGGAGGGGAAGCTCGCACTCGGGCAGTGCCTCGTGGTGGCCGTCCTTCCACACAATGGGAAAGGGTTCCCCCCAGTAGCGCTGGCGAGAGAAGAGCCAGTCGCGCAGCTTGAAGTTTATCTGGGCCTCCCCCCGGTGCTGTTCCTCGAGCCAGCTGGTGATCTTTTTCCTGGCCTCGGAGGAGGGCAATCCATCCAGCATGCCGGAGTTGATGGCCGTTCCTTCGCCGGTGAATCCCTGCCATTCCTCGCCCTCTGGAGGGTCCACCACCTGCAGGATGGGAAGTGCGAATTTGTCGGCGAACTCGTAGTCGCGAGTGTCATGGGCCGGCACGGCCATAATCGCGCCGGTGCCGTAGCCCATCATGACGTAGTCCGCAATCCAGACCGGAATCTGTGCCCCGTTGACGGGATTGATGGCGAAGGCCCCGGTGGGGACGCCGGTCTTGTCCTTGTTCAGTTCGCCGCGCTCCATTTCGGATTTGGTAGCGCAGGTCTTGCGGTAGGCCTCGACCTGGTCCCGTTGTTCCCCGGTCGTAATCTGGTCCACGAGCGGGTGCTCGGGCGCAAGGACCATGTAGGTTGCTCCGAACAGGGTGTCCGGGCGGGTGGTGAAGACTTCGATTTCGCTCTCCTGCTCTCCTGCCAGCGCGAATGTTACACTGGCACCCTCGGAGCGTCCGATCCAGTTGCGTTGGAGTAACTTGATGCCCTCCGGCCAGTCGAGGTCTTCCAGCTCGTCAATCAGGCGCTGGGCATACTTTGTGATCCGCAGCATCCACTGTTGCAGCGGCCGGCGTTCCACGACGTGCCCCTTCTCTTCCCACTCGGCGACCTCTTCGTTCGCCAGCACGGTGCCGAGGCTGGGGCACCAGTTGACCGGGGCTTCCGCGACATAAGCGAGGCGGACCTCGTCGATCTGTTCCCGGGTCCAGCCCCTGGCCTCCAGTTCGGAAACGGGCCGGGCCTTCTGCTCCTCTTCGTCAAAATAGCTGTTGTAGATCTGCAGGAAGATCCACTGGGTCCACTTCACGTAGGCGGGATCAGTGGTGTTGATCTCACGGTCCCAGTCGTAACAGAACCCGAGCATCTTGAGCTGGCGCCGGAAGTTGTCCACGTTGTTCCGGGTGTTGATGCGAGGGTGTTCGCCGGTTTTCCGGGCGTGTTCCTCGGCGGGCAGGCCGAAGGCGTCCCAGCCCATGGGGTGGAGGACGTTGAAGCCACACTTGCGCTTGTAGCGGGTGATAATATCCGTAGCGGTATAGCCTTCCGGGTGTCCCACATGAAGCCCTGCCCCGCTGGGGTAGGGAAACATGTCGAGAGCGTAGAACTTTGGAGCGGACGCGTCGAAACCGTCCTCGCCCGGTCCCGGCATCCGGAACGCCTTTTGTTCCTCCCAACGGTGCTGCCACTTGGCCTCAAACTCGTCGAAGGGATATGGTTTGCGTCGCTCACTCATCGCGGGGCCGCCTCGTTTCCCGAAACGGGGCGGGACGGTGGCAGATATCTCCTTGCAGCGCAAGCGCTCCGCTGGCCTGACGGCCCCCGGCGCCGCCCGGGAGTCGTGCCTTTCTTTTGGTAATTGGGCATCTGCTCTCGCGCCGTTTTCCTCGATCGCGTCGTAGATGAGCGGCTTGAGAGCGTTCTGCAGAAGGAAGCCGTGGGGGAAGTAGCGCGAAGGCAATGATGGGCTCCTGCAGCCCCTCTCCAAGAGCGGAAAGGCCGGGATTTATTGATTCCTTCTCGGCATTTTTCTCCATGGAGTTATGAGAGTGGGCAATGACGAGGTTGTTGATTGCGACACGGAACTCGCACAAGACCGAAGAGATCGCGGCCATTCTTGGAAACTCGTTTCAGGTCGTTGATCTTTCATCGCTTCCAGATGCCCCGGAAGTGGAGGAAACCGGGGCAACCTTTCAAGAGAACTCGTTGTTGAAGGCGGTCGCAATCAGCGAGTTCAGCGACTCCCTTGTCCTCGCGGATGACTCGGGACTGGAAGTCGATGCCCTGGGCGGAGCGCCGGGAGTGTATTCGGCGCGTTATGCCGGCGCGGGAGCGGATGATGGGGCCAATAACCGGAAACTGCTGGCCGAACTTACCGATGTGGCGAGCGCGGATCGGTCCGCATGTTTCCGGTGTGCCATGGTGATTGCGCGCTCGGGGGAAATCCTTGCCGAATTCGAGGGAACGGTTGAAGGGCGGATCCTGGAGGCGCCTCATGGCTCCGGGGGATTCGGCTATGATCCGCTCTTTGTGCCTGTGGGCTACGAGCAGTGCTTTGCAGAGCTTGGGCCCGGAGTGAAAAATGCGATGAGCCATCGCGCGCGCGCGATGAAGAAGGTCGTGCGTTGGCTGGGTCAGAACGGGGGGCTTTTGGCAGGAGGGTGAGGTCGTTTGCTCCCGGCAGGTGGCGACGGTCGGGGCGCGGGTAACGGGGGAGCAGCGGGAAGGCGTTTTCTGTTTTCCCCGGGGAGGAAAAGACATCGACAATTTCACCTCCCTGATTTAGAGTGATGAACTGTTTTTTCTGCTTACAGCTTGATGAGAGGCACGTCTGTAATCCTCGTCGTTTTGGTGTCGCTCTGTCTCTCTTCCTGCTTCCGGAGGGGTAAGCCCAGACACGCTTTGGCCGACAGGGTGCAGCCAAGCAACGCGGTTCTGGTCAATGGCTGGGCAGTGCCCCCCCAGAACGCTCCCCTCGCGGTCAGGCGTGCGATTGCGGCCGCCAACCGGATTAACGGGCTGCCCTATAAGTGGGGAGGAGGGCACGCAATTCTCAATGACAGGGGCTATGACTGCTCGGGAGCAACGTCCTATGTCCTGCGCCATGCGGGTCTGCTGAGTGACCAGATGCCGTCCAAGGGGTTTCTCAGATACGGGGAACGGGGTCGGGGAAAGTGGATTACGGTGTATGCGCGAAAGGGGCATGTCTTCCTCGTGATTGCGGGGCTGCGCTTCGACACTTATGGGAAATACCGGCAGGATGGCCCCCGCTGGCGGCCAGAGCCCCGATCCTACAAGGGGCACGTTGTGAGGCACCCGCCCGGGTTGTAGCCGGCGCGGTGGGAGAATGGCCGGAGGTGCCATCCGGGCGCTCCGCATGATTCCGGGGTGGCGTTATCCCTCCGGCTTCAACCTCGTGAGGAGTGTCGCCAGTTCGTGGGCGCTGCCCAGCACGTGACTGGCTAGTGAAAACTCGCAGCCACCCGTGACGCGGTTGGGTATTGCGACGCTGGGCATGCCGGCGGCCGTGGCCGCCTTGATCCCATTTACAGAATCCTCAATCACCAGGCAGGCAGCAGGCTCTTCCCCGAGTTGCCGCGCGGCCTCGAGGTAAAGATCGGGCTCGGGCTTGATGCGAGGGGCATCGCCGCGGCAGACCGTGAGGTCGAATTGATTGAAGAGGCCGATTCTTTCCAGCCAGCCGTCGACCCAGTTGTGAGAGGAGCTGGAAACCACGCCGAGCTGGAGGCGGGCATCTCGTCCCGCCTGGACGGCCTCGGGAATGCCAGGCATGGCGGGAGCGCCGACGAGGTTGCTGTTGATGGAGGCCTGGCGGGCGTCATCGAGGGGGGGCCAGTCGATGGAAGTTCCCGTCAGTTCCTCAAGGTGGGTCTTGGGAGACCAGGTTTCAAAGTCGGTCCCGATACACTGGTTGAAGGTTTCCAGGGAGAGGGGGTGGCCGTGATCGCGGAAGGTCTGGCGCCAGGCATCATAGATAGGCCACTCGGTATCGACGATGAGGCCGTCGAAGTCGAAGAGGAGCGCTCGGATCGGAGGCAGGGATTGCATGGGAACGGATTCAGGAGCCGGCTGACTGGAGTCTCGGTTTTGCCTTCAAGAGAACGAAGATCAGGCCGAGGACGAAAAAGACCACTCCGAACAATCCGAGAAGACAAGCGAGGATTAGGCGCAGGCCGAGCTTTGCGACGCCGCCGAGAAAGGCACCCTCGGTCAGGGAGAACTGGCGCTTTTCCCCTCCGGTGGCGGAGATCCGCAGCTGGTAGTCGCCCGGTTGGTCGGGCTCAAAGGTCCCCAGGCTGACGGAGGCGCGGTCGGGCAGGGAGAGGGTGGTGGTGCCCCCGAGGGGTTGCAGTCCGAAGGTGGCCCCGTCGGAGGAGCGGAGGAACAGGAAGCTCATTCCCGGTGGGAGGGCCTCCGGGTTGGCCATGGGATTGGGCCCGTCGAGGACCCGGTGATCATGCCATAGCGTATAGGCTCCCGCGGCAGGCACACGGATGGAGGTTGCGCCCGGAGAAGAGAGGGTCGCCACGGGTGCGAAGTCACGGAACACGGTGACGATGCCCGTAAAAAAGAGGAGGACGGCTCCGGTCAAGGCGGTCAACCCTGTCCCAAGGAAGATGAATCCGAGTGTTCGTCTTGTCATCGGGGATGGTTCGGAGAAGGCCGCTCGTGATCTTTTGCTGGCTCCAGCGGGGGAGCCGGGGAAACAATGCCACATGCGCACGCTGCTGACCATTGCCATCGCCTGCCTGACTGTCTCCCTGACTGCGCCAGCTGCGCCCAAGCCCGATATCCGCAACCCCGACGAGGTGGTGGTCTACCGGAGAACGAAGGAGGCTGAACTCAAGCTGGAGATCTTCCGACCCCGGGATTGGAAGGCTGACGACCAGCGGCCAGCAATCGTGTTTTTCTTCGGAGGGGGCTGGACCGGAGGTACGACGGCGCAGTTTCATCCTCAGGCCTCCCGCCTGGCGGCGCTGGGAATGGTCGCCTGCTGCGCGGACTACCGGGTCCGCAGCCGCCACCGGACATCACCCTTCGAGGCGGTGGCGGATGCCAAGGCGGCCCTCCGTTGGATCTGGCGGAATGCAGGGGGCCAGGGGATTGACCCGGATACTGTCTCTTATACACATCTCCGAGCCCACGAGACCGTACTAGATGTCGTA
>CAWWCX010000024.1:0-20402 GCA_963935445.1 uncultured Roseibacillus sp. | reverse complement strand
ACGGAAGTGTTGCAAGGGGAGCTGTCCGGGTGGCATTCGGCAAGTGGCAAATCAACGGGAGCTCCCCCGGGAGTGCCATGCCCGGGCGCTCGCTCTGGTAGTGCGAAACCAGGCCGCTTTTGAAATGTGCTCCGGGGAGGGCCTTCCGGCGTCGCGGGTTGTGCAGGTGACGGGGATGGAAAATGGCGAGGGGTCGGCCATGGAGACGTGACGCCGGCCGGCCGCCATCCGGGCCGGCACAGAGTTCTTTCTTCGCTTGCGGGTTTCGTCGCGCTGAAAAGCAAGTAGAGTCCGGCAATGGAATTGAGATCGTTCCGGGCTTGGTGGTCCACGGTAGTCCTGTGTACGGCGGGACTGGCGGGGGTCACGATCGAGGCGGCTCCGGCGAAGCTTCTCTACCAGCCCGCTCCTGTGGATAATCCGTTAAGGGGGCTGGTGCCCTACGCCTCAGCCCCCGCGAAGGCCCGTTTCCCGCACAGTATGGAGTTTCGTTATTTCTCGCTCCGCGAGCTCCTTGCGGCTCCGGGCGAGTATGACTGGTCTGCTCTGGAAAAGACCCTGCGGGAGGTCAGTTCCAGGGGGAACCAGCTCATTTTCCGGGTCTTCTGCGAGTATCCGGGGAAGGGGGTACAGGTGCCCGCGTTCCTGATCGAGCGAGGGCTCAAGGTCACGGAGTGGAGAGATGACGAGGGAGTCCTCAATCATACACCTGACTATACGAACGAGGACCTGAGGGTCGCACTGGTTGCCTTTATCGGTGCAATGGGGAAGAAGTATGACGGGGATCCGCGGGTGGCCTTCCTGACCGCAGGCCTCCTGGGGAAGTGGGGTGAGTGGCACAACTACCCACGGACAGAGCTCTGGGCAGGTAAGGCGGTCCAGGAGGAAATAATGGGGGCCCTGGAAAAGTCATTCCCGAGGACGCACGTCCTCTTGCGTTATCCCGCCGGAAAGCAATCCCCCCTGCATGCCGCCAATGCAAGTCGGCCCTTCGGATATCACGACGACTCGTTTGGCTGGGCGACGCTCGATACCGGGAAGAAGGAAGACGGCTGGTATTTTGAACCCTCCCTGGAGGCGGCCGGGGCGGCAGGCAAGTGGCAACGTCTCCCCGTCGGAGGCGAGATTCGACCTGAACTCTGGAAGACAAGCTTTACCGGCAGCTGGCATCCCAGGGCGCAGGATTTCGACCTGTGTGTCCGGCGGACACACGTGAGCTGGCTCATGGACTCTGGTCTCTTTGATGAGCGTTTCCCGGTAGACGACAAGCGCAGGCAGAATGCGCTCTTTCAGACCTCCCACCTGGGCTACGAACTCCACCTTCGTGAAGCTGAATGGAAGGGCGGCCAGCTTTCCCTCGTCGTGGAGAACCTTGGAGTAGCTCCCTTCTACTACAACTGGAAGGTTGAGTTGCAGCCGATCGGGGTGAATGGGATCAGGATGACCCCTGACTGGGACGTGCGGAAGGTCCTTCCCGGAAGGCCAGTGGTCTGGAAGACGAGCATTCCCCGGGCCCCGGCCTACCGGATTCGTATTCCCAACCCAATGCGAGGAGGTAAACCATTGCGCTTCGCCAACGTGGGGCAGGGGCAAGAATGGCTCCAGCTGGAACTGGAACAACGCCAGTTCGTCAAGGAGTGGAAAATGGAGGACCTGCAGGGACTCCTCGGAGCGGGGCTGGAGGGGGGGCGGAATTTTGCCAGTGGTCGCAGGATGTTCGAAGCAGGCCGCTGTTACTTCTGTCATCGTTTTGGCCGTCAAGGCGGGACGGGTGGGCCTGCTCTCGGAAACGTGGCCGAGGAGTTCAGCCCGCACGACCTTCTCGAGAGCATCGTGAATCCCGGGCACACAATCCGAGATTACTATGGTGCGAGCGTCTTCCGCCTGAAGACGGGCAGAAAGATCGTGGGACGTAAGGTGCAGGGGGACAGCGAAGCGCTCCGAATCATGACGGACGTGATGTTCCCGGCGGACCTCACGAGCCTCAGGGCGAAGGAAGTTTCCTCGGTGGAGGCTTCACCGGATTCACCGATGCCCTCGGGCCTTCTCGACACAATGACGGATACGGAGATCCTCGACCTCCTTGCCTACCTTCTGTCAGATGGGGACCCGGATCATCATCTTTTCCAGAATTGAGGGGTGTGTGTCGCCCTCTCTGGATTCGAGTGGCCAAGTGAGGTTGCAGGGACTTGAAACCACCAAGGGGTGTGGGTCGGATCTCGCAGAGGATGGTCTCGAGTTGTGAGCCCGGGCCCGGAAGCTCCTCGACGAAATACGGGGGCCTTGTCCGCCCACTGCAAACGCGCGGTGGCCAGCGTGAAAAAATTCGAAATTCTGAAAATCCTGCCCGGGAAGCGCGGTTGGGTAAGTAACAGGCAGCTAATCAAGGAGTGAGATCCCAAGTCCTGCCCATAAATCTTCAGTATTAGTCGTAAACGACCTGGCGATCTCACCTCCGCGATCCAGCTGCCTTGTTTCTTGTACGGGGTGAGAGAGCCCTCGGGCGGTAACGGCCAGGCTTCACCGATCGTTCTCCGCTCCCTGCAGGCTGGGGGCCAGGGCCCTGGGAACGGGCGCTCTGCCAGAGGATTCGGGCCGGGGCGTTACCTTGTCCCGGCTTGGAGATTTAAGGAGCGGTGGAGAGGGTGGACTCTGCTTCCTTGTCCGTGGAGGCGGTCATTGCCTCACGCTCCGGCACGAAGCGGAAGTGCCCCACGATCTCGTAGTCGAACAGCTTGTTCTCCCATTCGGGTCCGGAACCAATATTGTGGACAACCCACTTCTCGTTGCTGCGGGCACCCGGTCCCGGGACCACGATACCAATATGGCTGCCACCCTGTTCGGTGGCCCCGTAGGGGAGTTTCCAGGTGACGACGTCACCAATATCGTAATCATCGAGGGAATGGGAGGTCTCGAGAACTTTCCCGAAGCGGGAGAAGAAGCGTTGCAGGTTGAGCACGCGGCGATGGTCGATATTGCTGTCCGGTCCCTTGCGATCCCAGAGCTGGGGATACAGCCGGAAGTGGTCGGACATATCCTCGTGGACAAGCTTCTGGAGATCAACGCCGAGGGAGCGGTAGCTCCTCACCACGAGATCGGTGCAAACGCCCTTGTGGGCGGGGACATCGCCACCCGGGTAGGCGAGATCGTAGTATCCCGGGTCATACTCCACCTTTTCGTTGGTTCGCTGCAGGGCTGCTGCCGCCAGATTCTTGGAGAATTCTTCCGAGCTCCGCAGTTGCTCGATGGCCTTTGTCCTGTTTGCCGCCGAGGCCCGGTCCTGCTGTGACTTCAGGTAGGGGATGATGGGACGCAGAAAGAAGAAACCGATTGCGAGTGTCAGGATAAGCAGGAACCAGCCCCCAAAAAAACTGGGACCCTTGCTCCGCTTTGGACCTGGGCGGCGATGAGATTTGCCAATGAACTCAACTGGCTGCAAATTCAACATGGATCGTAACTCCGGAACACAAGGAGTGTATTCAGTTCATGGCTACTGAGCCAGCGAAATTGTTCATAAACCTTAAACATCCAGACTTCTTAAATAGCTCGCATGAACACCATGGAAGGAGTGACGAATGACCATCTATGAGGTCGCTGACGACGAGGAGCCGCCGCTGAGCCAGGTTGCCAGCGATTGGTTTGGAGAGGAGGTCGTTCCCCCGGTTTTTTTCAGCTTCGCGATCGATGGTCGGGAATTGGTTTTCCGGGCCGCGAGGGAGGCGACGGCATGTTGTCATCCCGATTCCCGACCCGGTCTCTTTCAGCCGGGCCTGTGGCAATACGACGTGGCCGAGTTTTTCTTAACCGATCCCGCGAGTGGAAACTACCTGGAGTGCAACCTCTCTCCGAATGGTGCGCACTGGGCCTGCCTCTTTGATTCTCCACGTCATGTCCTCTCCGAACTGAGGGACGTGGGCCTGCGCTCGGAGGGTTCCTGCGGACCGGATGGCTGGCGTGCTTGCTTGGCTCTTCCCCTGGGGTGGCTCAAGGAGCGTCTCCACTTTGGGAGCGCGACCCGGATGAACGCCGCCTTCATTTTGGATTCTCCGAAGCAGCGCTTCCTCACTTGTGTTCCATTAGGAGGTGGAGATCCGGATTTTCACCGCCCGGCATATTACGCCGCACATTCTGTGATGGAGATCGCATGAATTCGGGGAATTGCTGTCGAAGGGTAGAATCCCTATAGTGTCGACATGTCCGCGGTGACGGAAGGAGAGCAGGTTCCCGTTCAGGCCCAGGTGCGCCTGAAAGGAGATCAGCTTCTCGTCGTCTCCCCGGTCGACATGATCGAGGCCTGCTTCAGTGTGTCTTCCGTCCGGGCACTTCGGAATGCCCGTCCCGGTCTGGGCCTTGCCGTGCTGGCTCCGGAGACATCCGTGCCGCTGTGGCACGCGGTCACAGGGTTGCAGGAAGTGATTGCTTATCCTGAATCCGCGGGTTCCAGGCAGATCGCCGGTTACCTGCAGGATAGTTCCTTCCGGGCGGACTCCTCCCTGGCGTGGGAAGCCTCGGAGGCGTCCGCTTCAGTGGTCAAGGCAGGAATCGCCCAGCGGGTGGGATACGATTGTAAGCCCCTGCGGAGGCACCTCACCGACCTGTGTCCCGGGAGGCCCCTCCATGGCCCGGTCGGGCACCGGGTCCGCTTCTACATGGACCTCGTGGAGCAACTCGGTATCGACGGCTACGTGGAATCCAGTTTTCTCACCCCTCCGCGGCCTCCCCGGTCTGCTCCGTTCCACATTGGATTGGTCCCGGGGTCCACCCTGGGCGACTCCTACTGCTGGGGCGTGGAACGCTTCGGCCAGCTTGGGGAGCAGCTCCTTTCACAACCCGAGGTAGAGGTGTCCATTATCGCCTGCCCGGGAGGAATGACGGAGGCGACGGTGCTGAGCCGCCGCCTGGACAAGGAGATCAAGGATTTCTCCGAGGGAGCTGATGCAGCGGCTTTTCTGGAGACTCTTTCCCGCTGTTCCCTCGTAGTCTCCAATGACGGATTGGCGCCCCACCTGGCCGCGCACTTGGGGGTCCCCACGGTAGCGATTTTCGGTCCGGGAGACCCGGTCGCCATGCGCCCATTGGGCCGGCAACATCGCGTTCTTTCCCAACACGTCGATTGCAGCCCGTGTAGCGCATCCACCTGTCCTCTCAAGCATCATCGCTGCCTTGAGGAGCTTCCCGTCGCCCGCGTGTATGAGGCGGTGGACAGTTTGCTGGGGGACAGGGCGCAGGCCGGACCGGAAGGGTGAGGTCTCGTTTTGTTAATCGATGAGGTGCTCGAGGAGCACGCTCTGCAGGGCGCGGTAGAACTGGTTGCGAATGTAGGCAGAGCGTTTCGGGGGAGGAAATTCCTCCACAGCACCAAGGTCCTCACTCTCGCCGAACTGGTAGCGACTTTCGAGGGCCATGCGGGCCTGATTGAGTGCTCCGTACCAGTCACCGCCCTCTTCCCGCAAGATAAAGAGGGTTCCTCCGGAGGGGCTGGAGGCTTCCTGTTGCGCGGCTTCAATGCGGGTGCGGACCTTGTGCAACTGGTCGTTAAAGAGCTCTTCCAGCTCCGGCACGACCAGTTCATTCCACTCAGACTCCTCATCCATGAGCGCTCCGAGGGTTGTGGGCAGCTCCTGCGCTCCACCGGGGAGGGCGTCAGAGGCAATCCGCTCAAGGGCGATCCAGTCAATGGAAGCCTCCACTTCGATCTTCAATCCTCCTTCCAGTGTGGGAACGATGTTCATTCTACTGGGCTCGCTCGAGGCTTGCCTGCAGCTGGTAGCTGTGGAGTTGCTGGACGTAGAGTTCGGCGGGTTCCCTTTCACCTGCCCAGACCAGTGCCTTCCCCGCCACGTGGACTGTCATCATGAGTTCCTCCGCCCGCTCGCGCGGATACCCGAAGACCTTTTGGAACACCTTGGTGACGTATTCCATCAGGTTGACGGGGTCATCGAAGACCAGCACGTTCCAAGTGCCTGCCAGGCTGGTGGCGGTTTTATCTTCCTTCTCCGTGATCGTTCCGGAGGTGATCTGGGGGTCAATGGGCACGTGACTTCCTCTGGAAGCAGTCTAACAGAAGTGCGGATCAGGCGCAACCGCCTGTCCCCCCGCGATGCCCTGCCCCTTACACGCCGGCGGGTTCCCGCACGGCAGGGTCAATCCACTTGCCGTGCTCGGTGATGAGATCAATGAGCCGGTCGACAGCTTCCGACTCGGGGATATTGAACTGTACCGCCTCCTTGCCCACGTAGAGGTTGATCTTGCCCGGGGCGCCTCCCACGTAGCCAAAGTCGGCATCGGCCATCTCCCCGGGGCCGTTCACGATGCAACCCATGACGGCGATGCGGACGCCCTTGAGGTGGCCGGTGGCCTCCCGGATCTTCTGGGTGGTGGTCTGCAGGTTGAAAAGAGTCCGACCACAACTGGGGCAGGCCACGTAGTCGGTCTTGAAAATGCGGGCTCCAGCGGCCTGAAGCACGTTGTAACTGATTCGCAGGCTCTGCCCGGGGGCCTCTTCCCCCTGAATCAGCACGGCGTCTCCGATGCCATCACAGAGAAGGGATCCGATGTTGCGGGAAGCTGTGAGCAGGGTGTCGAGGAAGTCCCCATCGCTACTGGTGGCGGGGGAGAGAGTATCCTTGAGGAGAATGGGGTGTCGGGCCTCGAGGCGGGCCGCAAGGAGCCGGAAGGCGGAGACGACGCCCAGGTCGAGGCCGTCCCGCACGGTTGTGAGCACTGGAGATGGGAGGGAATGGAGCTCGGCGATCTCCTTGTCGTTGCGGGGATCAATTGCCCTCACCCCGCTGTCCTCAAGGACGATCTCGGGCTGAAAGTCGCCCAGCTTGTCGAGCTTGTGGGCGAGGGCCTCCCATTTTCGTCCGGTGGTGACTACCCGGAACTCTCGACCACCACCGAGCTCATGGCCGCCGATCTCGAGAGTATCGCTTGACCGCCGCTGATAGGAAAAGGGGTCCCAGGTGGGAGAAGGGCTTGCGGGGTTACTGGCGAAATCATCCGGGTCTGACCGGCGGCCCCCTGCGAGGGCTCGTGCAACGGGAATCTCGTGCACGGGGTCCTCGGTGAGAGAGACGCGGATGGTGTCCCCAATCCCGTCGTCGAGCAGGGACCCGATTCCAATCGCGGATTTAATGCGGCCGTCCTCCCCGTCTCCCGCTTCCGTCACCCCGAGGTGGATGGGATAGTTCCAGTCCGGGCCTTCCTGGGCGAGGCGTGCGATCAGAAGGCGATAGGCCTCGATCATGACCTTGGGATTGGAAGCCTTCATGGAAAAGATGATCTGGTGGTAGTCGAGATCACGTGCGATGCGGACGAACTCGAGCGCGCTTTCCACCATGCCGAGGGGCGTGTCCCCGTAGCGATTCATGATGCGGTCGGACAGGGACCCGTGATTGGTTCCAATACGCATGGAGCGACCGAGTTCCCGGCAGAGACGGACGAGAGGTGCAAACTTGTCGCGAATGCGGGCGAGCTCCTCATCATACTCGGCATCGGAATACTCGCGGATCTCGAATTTCTTCTTGTCGGCGTAGTTTCCGGGATTGACGCGCACTTTTTCCACCCACTTGGCGGCCTCCAGCGCGGCATCCGGCTTGAAGTGGATATCGGCGACCAGGGGGACATCGCAGCCGGCTCTCCGGACGCCGTCGCGGATGTGTTCCAGATTCTCCGCATACTTCCTTGTCTGGGCGGTGATGCGAACGATTTCGCAGCCGGCTTCCGCCAATTCGAGAACTTCCTTCACACAGGCCTGGGTGTCGCGGGTGTCGGCTGTGATCATGGACTGGATCCTGATCGGATTCCGGTCACCCACCCCGACCCCGCCGACCATGACCTCGCGGGTGCACCTCCGCTCGAAGCGGAAGAGGTCGGAGCAGTAGCGAAGCGGTGGGGAAGTGCTCATCTGCGGGGTATATAGCCCGGATCAGGCGGGCTGACCAGCAAGGGGAGAAGGGGAAATTTCCCGGTTTTCCGGGGTGCAGGGACAAATTCCTGACCTTGCCGCGCTCAGGATGTGGGCGCATGCTCTTGCTATGAAGTCGATTCGTTCTCTCCTTTTCTGCCTTCTTGCCGTGGCCTGGTTCCTTCCCGCTGCGGCGGGGGACGAACAGACAGGTGGAAAGCCGGGTAGTCCCGAGGCCAAGGTGCAGGCGAATGCCAAGCAGCGGGATGGGGCCACCGACTTTATCCGAATCCATGATGACGGGAAGGCGACCTGTCTGCAGACCTCGGTGACTACCTACGAGAAGAGTGGCGTGAAGGTGGACCTTATTGGGGCGGTCCACATCGGGGACAAGGCGTATTACGAGGGGCTGAACGAGTCCTTCAAAAGGTATGACGCACTCCTTTTTGAGATGGTCGGGGGAGAGGGCATGGTCAACGGGGAATTCCCCAGGAGGGAGGAAGGAGGCGGGGACATCCAGACAACCTTCCTCCGCGGCATGGTTGATGGAATGTCCCGCTTTCTGAGACTCTCCAGCCAGGTCGAGGAGATCGACTACTCCCCTGAGAACTTCGTGCATGCGGATCTCACGATGAAGCAGTTTGAGAAGAAGCAGAAGGAGAACGGGGAGTCGCTCTTTGGCTTTGCCCTGGCGGCTGCGCAGCAGGCCCAGAACCAGGGTGTGGAGCAACCGAATCCTGCCCGCCTGATCGCGGCCCTTCTCAGTGGGAACTCCGACGGGCTCAAGCTTGAGATGATGAAGTCGCTGGGACAGGGCGACGACCAGATTGCAGGTCTTGCCGGGAACAATGTGATTATTGGAGATCGCAATGCGAAGTGCCTCAAGGTGCTTGGCAGGCAGGTCAGGAAAGGTCGGAAGAAGATAGGCATCTTCTATGGAGCGGCCCACTACCCGGACATGGAGGGGCGCCTTCTCCGGATGGGATACGTGAAGGGGGAGCAGTCGTGGATGACGGCCTGGAACGTGCCCAAGCAGGTGAAGGCTCAGGGGAATCCTCCGGGAGCAGGGGAAGAAGGAAAGAAGGCAGAGCCTGCGCGGGGTCGCTAGCTTCGCGGAGCCGGCCCCTTTTCCGGACCCGCGTGATCGGGGAGGGAGGGTGGTTGTGTTTTTCGGGCAACTCGGACCGGGGATTCTGGCCTGACATGCGAGCAGGATCCCCGGATGGGGCGAGAGAGGCGACTAAATCGCACGCGCAATTGCCACGGCTCCGAAATGACCTCAGGATCTGGGCCGTAAGATAGTCCCACTCATGAGCACGAGCCCCAGCACTGAATCTGCCGCCCCGGATTCCGCCCAGTTACAGGAAGGCGTCAAACGCGTCCGCGCCGAGATTTCGAAAGTCATCATTGGTCAGGACGACGTTGTTAACGAGGTAATGATCGCGATCCTGACCCGTAGCCACGCCCTCCTCGTGGGGGTCCCCGGACTGGCCAAGACGCTGCTCATCTCGAGCTTGGCGGAGGCTCTGGACCTCACCTTCAAGCGTATTCAGTTCACGCCCGATCTGATGCCTTCTGATATCACGGGGACGGAGGTGATCTATTCTGATCCGGCGACCAATGAGCGCGAGTTCAAGTTCCTGCCCGGTCCAATTTTCGCCAATATCATTCTCGCTGACGAGATCAACCGGACGCCCCCCAAGACCCAGGCCGCGATGCTGGAATCGATGCAGGAGCGCAAGGTCACGGTGGGCGGAGAGGACCACCCCCTTCCTGAGCCTTTCTTTGTCCTTGCGACCCAGAACCCCATCGAGCAGGAGGGAACCTACCCGCTTCCCGAGGCGCAGCTCGACCGGTTCATGTTCATGATCAAGGTGAACTATCCGACCGAGGAGGAGGAGTTCCAGATTCTGAAAGCCTACACCGGGAATGAGGGTGCGCGCCCTGATCCGGTGCTCGGGGGAGAGGAGATTCTCGGGATGCAACGCGCGGTACGCAACATGCCGGTGGCGGATCACATCCTGCGCTATGCCGAGAAACTGGTGCGGGTTACCCGTCCGGACTCCGAGGAGGCTCTTGAGTTCTGCTCGAAGTGGCTTACCTGGGGAGCCGGCCCGCGGGCGGGGTTGAACCTGGTCCTGGCCGCCAAGGCTCATGCGCTCCTGAACGGGCAAAGCCATGTGAGCTGTGATGACGTGGCTGCGGTGGCTCCTCCGGTTTTCCGGCATCGGATCATTCCAAACTTCAGTGCGCAGAGCGAGGGACTGACCCCGGATGACATCACCGCCCGAATCCTTGAGTCGGTGCCGAAGGACAAGAAACTGGATTAGCCCCCAACGGCAAATCCCTGATGGGCCTGTTTCCAGACGTATCCCCCTTCCGGCGCGCAGGTCTCCTGCAGCCCTTACGAAGCTTCTCCGGAAATTTGACCGCAGGATCCGATCCTCTCCCGGTCGCTGATTGACTGACTCATGGACGCTGAAACCCGCAAACTTCTCGATCCCCGTGCCATTGCCCGGGCCGAGGCCCTCGGCATGAATGCGCGTTTCATCGTTGAGGGATACATGGCGGGTGAGCACAAGTCCCCCTACCGCGGATTCGCTATCGAATTTGCGCAGCACCGGGAGTACGCCCCGGGAGATGACGTGCGGCACGTCGACTGGAAGGTGCAGGCCAAGACCGAGCGGCTCTACATCAAGCAGTATGAACAGGAGACCAACTTCGTGGCGCACCTGCTGTTGGATGGGAGCGAGAGCATGAACTACGGGTCGGGAGAACTCAGCAAGCTGGAGTATGGTAAGATGATGGCGGCTTGCCTGTCTTATCTCATTCTTTATCAGAGGGATGCGGTCGCCCTTGGGATCTTTGACGAAGAGGTGCAGGAATACCTGCCCCGGAGTGACAACCGGGACAACCTCTTCAAGATCATGGACCGGCTGGCCGGGTTCGGTCCGGAGCGCGAGACCCGGATTGCTCCCGTCCTTCACGGGATGGCCAGCCAGATCCGGCGCAAGGGGATCGTGATAGTGATCAGCGATTTCTTTGACGACGAGCAGGAGGTGATCGAGGGCATTCAGCATCTCCGCTTCAACGGCCACGAAGTCATTGTCATGCAGGTCCTCGATCCCCATGAAATCGACTTTCCGTTTTCGGGCATGATCGAGTTTGACGGCCTCGAGAATATTCCGCGGATCCAGACGCGGCCCAGCCAGATCAAGAAGAGTTACCACCGTGAGTTCGAGGCTTTCCGCGAGCGCCTCCGGACGGCCTGCGAACGCCATCAGTGCCACTTCTTGGATGTGCGCACAGATCATTCGCTTGATGAAGTTCTTTCCAACTACCTCGCCTTTCGAAGGAGCACGGCCAGCTGATCATGAGTTTTCTGAATACAGCGATGTTGTGGGGGCTGACGGCGCTGGCGGTGCCCATTGTCATCCATCTCCTCAACAGGCGCAGGTTTCGGCGGGTTCCGTGGGCGGCAATGCGCTTCATCAAGGTGAGCGTGGAGCAGAACCAGAGGCGGATGAAGCTGGAGGATATGCTCCTGCTGCTCCTGCGTTGTGTCCTGGTGGCCTTGCTCGCTCTTCTGGTTGCACGCCCGGTGATGGAGGGGCTCACGGGAGTCCCGGGGTCGAAAGTGGCGGCGGCCATTGTGATCGACAACTCGGCAAGCATGGGGTCGAGGGAGGGGGAGGGCTCCCGCCTTCAACTTGCCCGGGAGGCCGCCCGCGCTATCGTGGATCGTCTGCCGCAGGGATCCTCGGTGGCGGTTTCGGGGGCCTTTCGCCCCGACGAAGCGACGGCTGACCGGGATCTCACCCTTGCGCGGATCGGGAATGTCCCCCAGACGCATCGGCACGCCGACCTCCTTCTTGCCCTTGAGGAGGCTGCCCGCGCTCTGGAAGGCCAGTCCGCAGCTGAGAAGGAACTCTACCTCGTGACCGACGGCCACGCCGAAGAGTGGGGTTCTTTTTCCGCCATGGAAGCCCGCCTGCGTGAACTCGCGGTGGGAACGAGGGTGCATCTTGTGATGGTGGGAACCCCGGCCCAGGGGAACCTCGGGATCAGTCGTCTCGCCCCGGCGGCGGCGCTCCCCGCCGTGAATCAGCCCTTCCGGATTGATGTTGATGTCACGAATTACGGAGAGTCCCCGGCGCTCGGCGTCCCGGTCCGCCTCCTGGTGGACGGCCAGCCGATGGGAGAGCCCTGGGTCATCGAGCAGTTGAATGCGGGGAGCAGTGAAAGTGCGACGCTCTACGCCACCCTGCCCAGTGCGGGCTCCCATCGTGTCACGGTGGCCCTCGAAGGGGACGGGGTGCCTTTTGATGACGAGCGGACAGTGATTATCCGGGGTGTGGATGAGGTAAGGGTCCTTCTCGTGGATGGGGATCCCGGGACGGAGGCCCGTGAATCGGAGACTTTTTTCCTGCGCCACGCCCTAGCCCCCGTTTCCGATGAAATGCGGGGTGTCTACCCGGTGAAGCCCTCGATAGTCCTGGCGTCCGATCTGGCGAATGAGGCTCTCGGTCGCTATCACGCCGTGGTTCTTGCCAATGTGGCTGATATCCCGCTCGCGTTCGCGGATCGCCTGGCGACCTACGTGGAGGCGGGTGGTGGACTGGTAATCTTCCCTGGAGGAAACCTCCGCCCGGAATCCTACAACACCCTTCTCCACAGCAAGCATGCGCTGCTTCCGATCTCTTTCACGGAAAGTGACGGATCGGGGGCCCGGGCCCGGTCGGTAGTGCCCACCGAGACCAATCCGCTTGGTCTCGATGGGGATCTCCTCGCCGCGGCGAAGTTCCTGCAGGCCGTGGGCGTGGAAGCCGGGGATCGGGATCACCGTCTGATGCTCCGCTACGATGATGGGAGCCCGGCGCTCATTGAGAGTGAGTTTGGGCTGGGCAAGGTCTTTGTCTTTACCAGTACGGCGGACCTGGCGTGGAACGATTTTGCCATCCGCCCGGCCTTTGTTCCCTTCGTGAACCGCCTTCTGGGAGGAATCGTGCAGAATCGCGGGAGCAGCTTGAATGTCGAGGTGGGGGAACCCCTCCGCCATCGTCTTGATGCGGCCCTTGCGGGCCGGGAAGCGACCGTCTTCGAGGTGGGGGACCCGGAAGCGCTCGGTCAGCTCACGCGGCTCAGCGGGGTGGAAGGCAGTTCCCTTCTTGAGTTCGACGAATGTCACCGGGGTGGAGCCTATCAGGCGACAGTAGACGGTCGGCCTGATCCGCTGCTTTTCGCGGCCAGGCCGAGTGTCCGGGAGTCGAGCCTTGCCCTCCTTGGAGGAGAGCAGGTGGACCGTCTGGGAGAGAGTGTTTCGGTAGTAAGCTGGACGGCCGGCAGCAGTGCAGCGGATTTCGGGGCCCACCGCAAGGGGTCGGAACTATGGTGGCCCATTCTCATGATCGTGCTCGCCCTCGCCGCGATCGAAATCGTACTCGCGCAATGGTTCAGCCGGCCCAAGTAGAGAAATGATGACCGACTGGATCCTCAGAGCACTTGGCGTGGAAGTCGACGATGTCGACAGCCTTGTTGAGTGGTCGTTGCGCTGGCAGTTGGCCCAGTGGGGACTCCTCGCGGCCATCCTGATGGCAGTCCTGACCCTGGTTTGCTGGGGTCTCTACCGAAGAAGCCCGCAGGAGGTTCCAGGCGGTCGGCGTTACCTGCTCACTCTGTTGCGGGTGGGCTTTCTTGCTCTCGTTCTCGCCATTCTCCTGCAGCCAGTGCTGGTGCTCACCATGGAACGGGAAGTGCCCCGGACCCTGCCTGTCCTGGTTGATCGCACCGGAAGCATGGCGCTGGTGGATGCCGACGGCACGAGCCGGTTGCAGAAGGTGGAAGCGGTCCTCAATTCGCCGGAAGGGACTTCGTTGCTTTCCTCCCTTGAGAAGGATCTCAAGATTCCACGCTTCACCTTCGATGCGGATTCGCTTGAGGAAGTCGAGGATCCAGCCGCTCCCCTGACCGCCGGGGGAGAAGAAACTGCCCTGGGCGGCATTCTTCGCAAGGCGATGGAGCGCTACCGTGAGGCTTCCCCGGCCGGGATCGTGGTCATCAGTGATGGAGGCCAGAACAGCGGGGAGGCCCTGGCGATGACGGCGCAGCGGATGAAAGAGGCGGGGGTCCCGGTCTTTGCGATCGGAGTGGGGGACCTCGATGCCCGCGATGTGGCCATTGAATCGGTGGACGTCCGGGAAGTCCTGCTCGCTGATGACGCCGCGCCGGTCACCGTGAAGATGCGCACGCAGGGGATGGAGGGAGGAAGCGGTCGTGTGGTCTTCTCCCTTGGCGGGGTGGACGTTGCGGAAGAGGAGGTCTCTTTCGTGCAGGATGGGCTGCAGGAGGTCAGTAGCCTTTTCGTTCCCAAGCGCGTGGGGGAGTATGTCCTGGAGGCTCGTTTCGAGGCGGACGACACGGTGGAGGCTCTGGCAGAGAACAATACGGGGAGGGCCGCTTTGCGGGTGGTTGACCGGCGCTTGCGGGTTCTCCTTGTTGACCAGGCACCTCGTTGGGAGTTCAAGTATTTGGAAGCCATGTTGCTGCGGGAGCGGAGGGTGGATCTTTCCTGCTTTCTCTTTGAAGGAGACCGGGAGATTTCGCAGGTGGCGGGGAGTCCCTACATTGAGCGATTTCCGCTGCGTGCGGAGGAGCTCTTCGACTTTGATCTCGTGTTGCTGGGCGATATCGATCCGCGCTACCTCGGAGAGGGGCCACTCGCCCTGCTGGGCGAGTATGTGTCCGGTGCCGGAGGAGCTCTCGTGGTGATCGCGGGGAAGCGATTCATGCCGTCCTCCTACCGGCGGACGATTCTTGAGCAATTGCTTCCGGTAGAGCTGGCGGGAGGGTCCATCGCATCTGCCAACGCGGCTTCCACCCGTCCGCTGCGCCTCAACTTCACCCCGGCGGGCCGCCAGAGTGTCATGTTGCAACTTGGAGATGATCCTGCCGCGAGCGAAGCGCTCTGGAGAACCCTTCCGCCCATTTACTGGACGGCACGGGTGGAGCGAGCCAAGCCGGCGGCGGAGGTTCTCCTCACCCGCCCCGAGGCCACCTCCTCGGCGGAGAACACTCCGGTGGTGGCGCTGCATCGCTACGGAGCGGGGGAGGTTCTCTTCGTTGGAACCGACAATTTCTGGCGCTTCCGCCGCAATGTCGGCGATCGCTATCACTCGATCCTCTGGGGGCAGATCATTCAACGCATGGCCGGGGCGCGTCTCCTGACCGAAGTGCCCCGGGTCACGCTCAAGGCCAACAAGCGGCGTTTCCGTCAAGGAGACCGGGTTCGGATCTATGCCCGGCTGTTCACCGCAAACTGGGAGCCGCGCGAAGACGAGGTGGTTCGTGCCATTCTGGCGGCGGGAGATGAGCCGGACCGCCGACAGGAGGTGGCCTTGCGGGCAATTCCAGGTCAGCCGGGAATCTACCGGTCCGAGTTTGCGGCGGGAACTCCCGGTAGCTATCGCCTCGCCCTGCCCGGGGACCAGGTCGCTTCACTGGATTTCATGGTACGGGATGATAACCGGGAGCATGCGCGTGCGGCCCTGAACGAGCGTCTTCTCCGTGACCTGGCCGAACAGACTGGAGGGGCCTACTTCCCGCTTGGACAATTGGGACAGTTGCCGTCTGCCCTCACCGAGCGGACGGCCCGCCTCACCAGCCTCAGGGAAGTGGACCTCTGGTCCTCACCCCTGTTCTTTGTTCTTCTCATTCTGCTCATTACGACTGAGTGGATCATACGCAAGGTTTCCGAGCTGAAGTAATGAGCGACCAACCTCCAACTTCACCAAGCGCGTTGCCCGATGGCCTGGGCGCAAACCTGCGCCACAGGCTTGGAGCGGTGCGTCGTAAGCTCGTGCGCGTCGAGTTTGTGCGACGCCTGGCCCTCGCAGGAAGCGTGACACTGCTGGGGCTGGCGGGGGTCCTGGCCGTGGACTGGGCCACCGATCTCTCTCTTGAGGTGCGGACGGGTGTACTTCTTTTCCTGGGGGGACTGGTGGGCCTCCTGCTCCTGCGTGCCCTTGTGGCGCTCGTCACGCAACGAAGGGATGAAGAGTCTCTTGCCCTCATGGTCGAGGAGCGCGAACCGGGCTTCCAAAGTCGCCTGATCGCAGCGGTTCAGTTTGCCCGTGGCAAGGCCACCGTGCCTGACCGGGATGCTCGTCAGATGGTGGAACGCATGGTTGATGACACGGAGGCCTACGCCAAGCCGATGCGCCTGACCGAGGTGGTCAATACCGGGCCTCTCAAGCGGGCCCTGCTCGTCCTGTTCCTTCTCGCTGTGGTGGCGGGTGGAGGCTACTACGCGGGGGGAGGCATCACGCAGGATCTGCTCAAACGCGCCTTTCTCGCCGATGTGCCCGTGCCCCGGGCCACCCGGGTGGTCTGGACGTCGCAGGATCTCAAGGTTGGGATCGGCGACAGCGTGACGGTGGAGGCGGAAGTGGCGGGTTACGAACCGGAGGAGGGAACATTGCGGATTCACTATGCCTCGGGCCGCAGGCAAAAGGTGCGCATGGAGCGCCGTGGTGCCAGTCATCGCTATGGGGCCACTCTCGAGAATGTGCAGGAATCCTTCACGTTCATCGTGGCGGTCAACGACGGGCGGAGCAGCAGGGAAACAGTCCGTGCGCTTCCCCGGCCCGTGGTCGTGGATCTTGTGGGGGAGCAGAGTTACCCGCCCTACATGGCCCTGCCTTCCAGCGTCCATCGCCCGGGAGAGTTTCTTCTGTATCCCGAGAGCCGCCTTGCTCTCCGGATCACCGCGAGCCAGCCCCTCAAAGCGGGAACAGTCCGGCTTCTGGGAGGCGAAGACAACGCGGTGACGGCGGTGGTTGATGAAGCAGACCCGCGCCTCCTGCGCGCGGAGGTCCGGGTGGGAGAGTCCCTGACTGGATTTACCGTTGAGCTGCTGGACACCGAGGAGATGACCTCCCGGGATGCCACGGTCTACCGGGTTGACGTCCTCAGTGATGAGGCCCCGACGGTGCGTATTATAAAGCCCTCCCGGCAGCGGGAACTGGTGACTGCCGAGGCCAGGGTTCTCGTCGCCTATGAGGCGGCAGACCGTTTCGGGATAGAGAAACTAGTGCTTTCCAGCCGCGTGTTGCCGGATGGAGACGTCCGGAGAATCGATATTCCTCTCCCGGACCAGGGGGCGAAGAAGATTTCCGGGCTCTACGACTGGGAGCTGGGACAGATCGAGCCGCTCCTCCGGGTTGGCGACGAGATCGAGTTCTGGATCGAGGCGGATGACCAGAATGACACGACCGAAGCGGGCCTGAGCGCATCCCGGTTTCTCAAGGTGGTTACGCCTCGCGAAAAGCGCGACGATTTGTTAAGCCGGGTTGGTGATTCGCTCGGGCGGATTGGCCAGGCCACTGATGATCAGGAGCGCCTGAATGCCGTCCTCGCCGAGTGGATCCGTGCCCAGGGCTCGCTCGGAGGGGAGACTTCGGCTCCAGAGAAGACCAAAGAATAGATGGGAATGCAGGCCATGAACAACAAGAGGTGGAGTAGCGATGTCCGAAAGCCGGGGGGTAGAGCGCATGGTCCCCGTCCGGGTCCTGTCCTTTGCTGCTCCCGGCAGGTGATGAGCAGGGCGTGCCTGATTCTCGGGTTGTGTCTCGTGCTCAGCCCGGCTCTGAGAGCGGAGACTTCTCTGCTCAAGCAGGAGCAGCGGCAGCAGCGTATTGGGAATGCAACCTCCGACAGTGCCGCGGTTCTCGCCGAGCTCGTGGATGAGTTCGGACGTAATGGACTGGAAGGCACGGACGTGGAAATCCTGGGCGGGATCCAGAAGGTTCTGGGAAACGTTTCCGGAGAGCTCATGCCCGAGATCGTTGGTCAGCTGCAGGAAGCGCGGACGGGACAGGACGAACCCGGCAGGCGGGCGCAGGCATTAAACGCCTTTGCAGGCCAGAAATCAGCCTCTTACCAGATGCGGCAGGTGCTGCTCGAATACCAGCGCCAGCTTGCGCTTTACCAGCTGGCCGAGCGGGTGCAGGTGCTGGGCGACCGGCAGTCTTCGAACCTGCACGAAACTGTGGCTCTCATTACGGCGTCGCGGAAACCCTCGGCCTCAAGACGCCAGAATGACTTCGCGATTTCCCGCCAGCTGCAGGAAACCGAGCAGGAAGCCCTTGAGAAGGAGGTTGGACTCGTTCTCTCCACTCTGGAGGGGATGCAAAAGACCTTTGAGGGGTCTCTCGAGAACCGTCCCGGGGAGGCCCTGGCCTTTGCTGCAGGGCAGAAGCTGAACACGGCCCTGCAGTCGGCGCTTCTGGATCTCAAGGGCAATCGGCTGATGAGTGCGGCAGGTCATGAGAAAAGCGCTCGGGACACGCTGTGGCGCCTGGTCAATATCCTGCAACCCGATCGGGACGCGCTGGACGAGCTGCTCGATGGATTGGAAAAGCTCGACGAATTGATTGCGGGAGAAAAGGAGGTGATCGCGCAGACCGAGGATCTCGACAACAAGGAGCGGGAGAAGGCTGAGGAACTGGTTATGAATGATGAACGCGTGGTGAACATCGAGAAACAGATCGCGAGCATGGAGCGACGACTCGAAAACGCCCGGCCAGAGGAGCAGGTGCGTATCGCGACCTCGATGGAAAAGACAAAGCTCCGGCTGGAAAAGGAAATCGAAAAGGCGCGTCAGCGCCTGGGGGTCGATACCCCGGAAATGAGTGATCTCCGACGCGCCGAGCGGGTGCAGCGTCAGCAGGCGGAACTGGTCGATCGCACGGATTTTCTTGGTCAGGAGTTATCCGGATTGGTTCCCGAGGTCTCCAGCCTTCTGGCCGCAGCGGTGGGGCCCATGCAGGAAGCCCGGGCCGCGCTGGGGCAGGCGGGTCTTCCGGAGAAGCTGAAGGAGGCGGCCCTGCCTCCCGAAAAGTCGGCCCTCACCGCACTGGAAGAGGCCCGGCAGTCCTTGGTGGAGGAAATCGAAAAAGCCCAGTTCGTGGAGGAAGTGCCCCTCGACAAGTTGGAGCATCTCAAGGAGCTGCTGGAGAAGGTACAGAACCTCAGAAAGGAGGAAGAGGTCCTCAAGGCCGGGAGTGCCGAAGCAGAGCGGAAGGGAGATTCAGAAGCGCTGGCGGAAGGGCAGGCGCAGGCGCAGGAAGACCTGCAAGTGGAGACGGAGAAGGTGGCCCAGCAGGCCCAGTCGCCTGCTCCCGAGGCGGCCCAGTCAATCGCGGAAGCCGCGGAGCAGATGGAGGCGTCCCAGCAGGCGCTGTCCAAGGGAGAGAACGACGCCCTGGCCCAGCAGGCGGCCATTGACGCGCTTGGACAGGCGGAGGAAAAACTGGAGGCGCAGATCGCTGAGCTTGAGCAAGCGCGGGAAGACCTCGAGGCCTTGCGGGAAATTCGCGAGAAGCTGGATGAGGTTATTTCGGGGCAGCAGGCAGTGCAGAAGGAGACCATTGACGAGGTAGCCGAGCCAAGCAAGGAGAGCTCCGACACGCTGGCGCGACAGCAAGACGATCTGGGCGAAGCAACGAGCGAGTTGGAGCGCGAAGCACAGAGCCCAGCGCCAGAAGCGGCAGAGGACCTGGCCGAGGCGGGTGAGGCGATGGAGGCAGCGCAGAAGAACCTGGAGGAGAGCGATCCGCTGGCAGCTCAGCCACAGCAGGGGAATGCACTTGAGTCCCTGCAGGCCGCACGGGAGAAGCTTGACGAGCAGATTGCGGATTTGCAGGAGCAGCTGGGGGAGGTGCCTGGCGAGGATCAGGCTGCGCTCGATGAGGCCCTTGCGGCGATTGAAGAGGCGCAGGAACAGGTGTCTGATGCGCTGGCGCAACTGGAGCCCAGCGCGGGTGCGCTGCAGGAGGTCCAGGCTCGTCAGGAAGCCCTTTCAGAGGCATTGCAGGCTGCGGCGGAGGAGTCTGATTCCCCGGCTGCAGCTCAGGCCGCTGCGGCGGCGCAGCCTGCGGCGGCGCAGGCTGCTCAGCAACTAGGGGAAGGAGATGTGGCTGGAGCGATCGGAGAGATGCAAAAGGCGCAGGATGCTCTTGGCGGCGAGCAGGGCACGGCAGACCAGGCGCAGGAACAGGGTGAAATTCAGGCCATGGCGGAGGCGCTTGCGGACGGAGCCCAGCCGGCGGCGAGTCCCCTGCAGGGTGCGAACAGCGAGGTGAGCCCACTGGCGTCTGGCTCGCAGGGGTCCTTGCCCCTGGGGGCCCAGTCAGCTTTGCAGGGTGCTCAACAGGCTCTTGCCAATGCCGCCGCTCAGGCGAATGCGGGAAACGCCTCCAACGCGCAGGCGCAAGCGCAGGCTGCGCAGGCCGCGCTTTCTCAGGCTGAGGCTGCGCTTTCTCTGGCGCAAGCGGGTCTGAGTCCCGGCGAAGGCCAGGGGCAGGGTGAAGGCCAGGGGCAGGGTGAAGGACAGGGACAGGGTGAAGGCCAGGGACAGGGTGAAGGCCAGGGGCAGGGTGAAGGACAGGGACCTGTCTCTTATACACATCTGACGCTGCCGACGATATGCAGTGTG